>JAFGWZ010000028.1 GCA_016936905.1 Deltaproteobacteria bacterium
CGATCTCCTGAACGGCAAACTTGTATGCCATGTCCGTGAGCATCCGCATCTCTTCTGTTAATTCAAAATCCATGGTGTATCCTCCTTTTTAATTTACTGTCCATGGTCATGCGTATTCATCCCTCTTTCAGCTTTACTTTTTTCCACAGCACAAGAGGTCGACAGCATGACCCGTTATATGGCAGATTTTACCCGGTTTCACTCATATATCCCGCGTCCAGAGCGAAGCCATTGCGGGTCCGCCCCCAACACAGAGCGACGCACCTCCAAGCGCGAGGTCAAGCCGCTCAAGTTCATAATACAGTGACACGACGATGCGAAGAGCGGTACACCCCACAGGGTGTCCCAGGGCTATCCCCGATCCGTTATGGTTTACTTTCTCAAGGTCCAGCGAAATGCCGAAATCCTCTTTGAGCATGCGCCCCACCCCGAGGAACTGGGCGGCAAACGCTTCGTTAAGCTCCCAGTACTCCACATCACTGAAATCAAGTCCCGCCTGTTCAAGGCATTTTGGTATGGCAACAGCCGGCCCGAGGCCCATCAGGCCCGGTTCCATCCCCTCGCTGCATATGTTGATCATCTTGAGGAGGGGCTTTACCCCGAGTTCCTTCGCCTTATCCGCGGACATAACCACCACGGCGGCGGCGGCATCGTTGATCCCCGACGCGTTGGCGGCGGTCACCACACCATCCTTTTTGAAAGCGGGAAGCAGTGCAGCCATGGATTCCAGATTGGCATCGGGAATCATGTGCTCATCCGTCTCATAGATCTTCACTCCCTTTTTGGTCTTTATCTCAACAGGCACAACTTCCCTTTTGAAAATTCCATCCCGGACCGCCCTTGTGGCGCGCTGGTGGCTGATCAGCGCCAGTTCATCGCACTCCCGGCGGGTGATGCCGTATTTTTCGGCTACATTTTCGGCGGTTATCCCCATATGGCCGGGTACCAATTCATCAACCAATCCATCATACAGCATGGCGTCTTCGATCCTGCCCGGCCCCATTCGATACCCTGTCCTGCCTTTCGGGATCATGTACGGGGTATTCGACATGTTCTCAACCCCGATAACCAGGCCGACATCGGTCTTACCGAGCATGATATTATTGCAGGCTATTTCCAGAGCACGCAAACCGGATGCGCAATTCTGGTTTACACTTACCGCGCTGCTCCTGGAGGGAAGGCCTATCCTCATCGCCACCTGCCGCGCCGGAAGCGACCCATTCATATGGGGGAAAACCTGCCCCATGCAACATTCGTCAATGATATCCGAAGGAATCGCAGCTCTTTCAATGGCCTCCGTTCCCGCCGTTATCGCGAGGTCGCGGGCTGATACATCTTTCAGACTCCCCAGAAACCTACCAATTGCAGTCCGGCAGGCACTTACTATTACAACATCTCTAACTACCATCCATTATCCTCCTTCTCTTGTTGAATGGCCCCTGCAGAGGACAACGCTCCCCGCGGAACCCATTTTGTCCTGCATAATGTCGGGCGGCTTGCCTCATAGCGACCACATAATCCAGGAACCGGCATCGCCTCGTATCGCATCCAGCGGACAGGCGGCCAAACGGAGATCACGCAGCCGGTTTTCCTTCGTATATCTCAACGCAATCCAATAAGGGTAACCAATCAATATACTGAGACACCGCCCCGTTCCATCGAGCGGGTGCCATGGGTGATATAGTGGCTGATGAGTAGCAACAATTGCCCGTACCTCAAAACTGATCAGACTATGATTGATCGGCCGCAAAATTGCAATAGCAAAGAATTACATGCATAATAACAGGCATAACCTGTTATTGAATCACGGTACCGATGTGCCCTGCCATCGATGTGCCGCATCGCCCACGGGGATACATGTTCCTCTTTTTTTATTACAATATCGGGATGATACAAAGAATAACGGCGGCTGACGGGAGGCGGGCGGTGGCTGAGTGCCGGCGGGCACCTCATTGTTACGGGCGGTATAACAGCATGATGCTGTTATTATGAGTGAGTCAGGAGAAATGACCGTAAATTCGATTTCTCATTCTTGAGCCCCAGCTTCCTGCGGATATTCCCCCGATGAAAGTCGACAGCCCTCGTTGACGCATTCAGGATCTCCGAGATCTCTTTTGAAGTTTTACCCTCCCTGATGAGGCTTGCCACCTGAATTTCCGTCGGCGTCAGTCTCGAATACTTCACTTTCATCGTATGAATGAACGGCGATATAATGTCGTTGAGGCTCTTTTCCAGGATTGTCAGGTAGGTAAGCTGGCTCTGGCTGAGTTTCGTCTTCTTTATCTTCTCTATATAGGGCACGGCAAGTTCCCTGACGTTCAACAGAACTTTCTCCTCCAGTTCATTTTTGTCTTCCTCCCGCCTTTTCAGGAGAACATTCAACGCCGTATTGACCTCTTCAAGGTTTTTCGATTTCAAGTGAACTTCCTGCGCGCGCCTCTTTGCCTCTTCCTCGGCCCGCCGGTGATTGGTAATGTCGAGTAGCGATGCGACGCTTTTATTCGTTCCCGGTATCATCGATATTGTGATCATCAGCTCTTTGCGGTCCCCCTTTACATCGATAAAACCGAATTCATAGTTTCGAGGCGCCGCGTTGGGATCCACCCGTCTCAACTGGTGAAAGCGCTTCATACGGCCGACGTCCTCCGGTGCGATGAAATGGGTCCAGCTTCTCCCCTCGCAATACTCCTTCGATGCCCCCGATAACTGGGCAAATTCAGTATTGACCAAGGACATTACGGTGTCTTCTTCTATGATAATCGTTGCCGTGCCGGTTGTTTCGAAAATGGTCCGATACCAGTTTTCCGACTCCCGGGCCTTTCGCAGGGCTATTTTTCGCTCCGTCATATCAGCGAAGGACGCCACACTCTTTTTGGTCCCCGGGATCATGGCTACGGTCAGAAAGACATCGCGGACCCTTCCCCAACTGTCAATGAGGCTGAATTCGTAGTTCCGCGGCGCCGCGTTGGCATCATTCCTTCGCAGGTAATGATACCGACGCATCCGTTCCACGTCTTCCCTGGCGACAAATTCCGTCCAACTCCGCTTCCTTTCCCATTCGTCTTTTGAATAGCCGGTCATCTTCACGAATTCAGTGTTCACCAGGGATATGATCGTATCTTCCTCGATAATAATGGTAGCCGTACCGGTGTTTTCAAATATGGTGCGATAGAGGTTTTCCGACTGTTGAAGTAGTTCCTCCGCCCGCTTCCGCTCGGTGATATCCATGGAATTGCCCAAGATGGCAGGCTTTCCGTCATACGTGATGGATGTGACCGTTTCCATTACCCACCGGACCTCTCCCGTTTTGGTCACGATCCTGAAATCGTGGGGAGATGTCCGCTCTCCTCGAAGCATCTCTCTTGCGTCTCGCTTGACCCGACCCCGGTCATCAGGATGAACAATTCGATCGGACTTGACGCCCACCAGTTCCTCAATGGAATAGCCGACATATGAAGCGGCGTTCGCATTGACCGTCCGGAATCTTCCTTCCTGGACGACATAAATGCCCGCAAAGGACTGTTCAGCTATCGTTCGATAGAAATGTTCGCTTTCACGTAAGGTTTCGGCCGCTTTCCGGCAATCAGACAGGGATGCTTCCAAGTCTGATACTCGCTGTTTCATCGTTTCATAAGTGACGGCATCGTTCATAGCACTACCCCGTTCATGCGTCGTTACTGACACAACACGCCACGTCCAGCCCTTCTCCGACTATCGGACCGCAGCCGCTCACGATTTCTGTCGCCGGATACAGGCCGGACGCCCACTGCCGTGCTGAATAAAAACACCTTATTTATTCCATATGTTACAGCCGAAATACCTGCACGAATTGCTTCGTCTGTCAAGAATTTTGTCGGTCAGCCGCTGCAAGGCAGGCTGTACGCGGATTCCCCGGCACTTCATCTTTCCAGGGCGGGAAATATCCTGCCTATCAACCTTTCCCGCCGTGTATCGAAGAACTGCCGGCCGGCAACCCGCGCAGCCCGCGCTTCTTCAATGAAGTAGGAGAGTAGCATGATATCCTCCGCCCGTCGCCGCCCCGCACGGCGATCCGCCTCCAGCTTGGCAAGAACGGCAATTAATCCGAAAGAGTAGACGCTCAGGGTGGTCATCCTCCGGAGGAAGTATTCTCTGCCGCCGATTTCAGTTCCGTATTCGATCAGCCCGAACACCTGCATGCGGCGAATCGTCCGGGCATTTGCCCGTGCAAGGCGTGCCGCTCGTTTCAATGTTCTGTCGCTAAAAGAGATTTCCCATTTCACAGGGGCAAAACTCATTACAAATTCTTTCAAGAGATATTTCCATCGATCGATCCCGCGACGTGCCTTGAATTCCCTGGCGACCCTGCCGATCGCAAAGAGCGCCGGGTAAACGGAATGAATCTCCGTCGTTCCTTCAAAAATCGTGGTAACTCGAAAATCTCTCATCCTCTTCTCGTAAGGCTGTGTTGAAATAAAACCTGACCCTCCTGCGACCTGAAGGGCATCATAGAGGACCTCCCATGCCTTCGTCGTCCCGAAAAGCTTACAATGAGACGTTTCAATAACAGGATTATGATGAGGGTCGTTCTCCAGCAATCCCGCGGAAAAATAATTCATCGCCTCCATCACGAGGCTGTACGCCCGAGCGCGGACGATTTTTTCCTGAATGAGCTGGAACGTCTCAATCGGCGCGCCGAACTGGATCCTTGATTGTGCCCGCGCCCGCATATCCTGGAAGGACTTCTTCGTTACGCCAGAAGAAGCGGCCATGAGCCCCAGTCGTCCATAGTTGAGTACGGTCATGGCAATGGAATACCCGTCACCTGGGATTCCCAGCAGGTTCTCCACGGGAACCGCTACGTTTTCAAAACGAACCATCGCGGTTGAGCTGCTCCTCAATCCCATCTTGGGCATATCGGCTCCGATTCGAACGCCTTCCCATCCCGTTTCAACGATGAATGCCCCCATCACACCCGGCTTCGCGGGGTCCATCTGGGCAAAGACGGTCATTCCGTGGGCATAATTTGCATTCGTTATGTACGTCTTGACCCCGTTGAGAATATAATGATTGCCGTCCGCCGAAAGCTCAGCCCTCGTTTCTATGTGCCGGGCGTCGGACCCGATTTTCGGTTCGGTGAGTGCATAGGAAAAAATCATATCTCCCTTCGCAGCGGGAACAAGGTATCGCGCTTTCTGTTCTTCCGTTCCGAACAGTTCAATGCCTTTAACACCGATGAAAAGATGGGCAAGAAAGACAAGGGCGGCAGACATATCGAGGCCCGCCATCTCTTCGACGATCTTCAACTGATCCCATAAGTCAAGGCCGAGACCTCCATACGCCTCGGGAACGGACAACCCGAAGAGACCTATCTCGCCCATTTTTTTCAGTGCGTCATCGGGGATTCCGCCCAGTTCTTCCATATCTTTCGGGGAATATGCTTCAATAAGATTTTTATACCGCTCCAGCAGCTCTTCAACTATCTGAAGATTTTCCGATGCTCGATACGACCGAAACACGGATTCATCCATCACTCCCCGGTAGAACCTGTTCATAAAATCGATTGATGCCATCTGCTCCTCCTTATTCGAACACCTTTTTCATTGCACAACGCTTCAAACCCGCCCACATGGCCGATTATACTTTATTGAAGGCGCGATAATGTATTGATTTTTTTGAATGGCTCCCCTTTTATACCGTCCGTCCCCACGAGGGGCGGCATTGAATCAATATATAGTATTATTTCTTGACTTGCACCACAACATATTGTATAGTCCCCACAATCGAATCTAAGCGCAGGTAATCTCGGAACGTGTAGAATTGTAGGCAAACTTCTGCAAAGCAAAAGGCGCTCCCATGGACCGACGAAGTTTTTTAACGAAAAGCGCCCTCTTGATGGCCGGATATTTTTTGAATGCCGGCCTTTTTTCCGTCGGACACGCCTCTGAAGAATTACCGGGATATCTTCTCTCCAAACCCCGCATTGCCCTGATTATTGACGATATAGGGAACAGTCTCACCCAGGCCCATCGATTTCTGAGACTGAACATTCCCATCACCTTTTCCGTCCTGCCCCGATTGAGATATTCCTATCTTCTCGCAAAGGAAATTCAGAAGGACGGTCACGATGTCATGCTTCATCAGCCGATGGAACCATATAACGCCCATCTTGATCCCGGTCCAGGAGCACTTTACGTTGGCGACGAAGCAATGACCA
This sequence comes from Deltaproteobacteria bacterium, assembly GCA_016936905.1. Classification (GTDB taxonomy): domain Bacteria; phylum Desulfobacterota; class Syntrophia; order Syntrophales; family UBA6807; genus DSDU01. The sequence goes on from JAFGWZ010000028.1 coordinate 6,197, forward strand.
TCGGGAGAATCATCGACGATAATGTCTCCGATGTGCCCTATGCCATCGGTGTAAACAATCATATGGGTTCACGGTTTACGGAGTGCACAAGTGAAATTACGGATACCTTGAGAATTATTAAGGAAAAGGAGCTCTTTTTCATCGACAGCCTTACGTCTAATCATTCCAAGGCATACCGGACGGCTCGACGACTGAACATGACGGCGGCCCGCAGAAACGTCTTTCTGGATAATTCCCGCGACGAATCGACTATCATGCTTCAGCTCCACAGACTCAAGCAGTGCGCCCGAGAACACGGATACGCCATCGGAATCGGCCATCCCTATGGAGTTACGACACGGGCCATCGGAGACTTTATAAACCGGTTCGATCATTCCGACATCAGCTTTGTCCACATTTCGGATATTCTCTATTCATAACAGGATATTGATGCTGCCGCAAACAGCAGCATTACTGTGTCGTTTCGCATTCCGATGTATAGGGATGAGAAATCCATGTCCCGAGTAAAGCGAGGGATCTTAGATTCCTCACGCGCCTGCGGCGGTTCGGAAAGACATAATTGAAGACATGCAAAGCTCTCGCGGGATGAAATGAGGGGGTGAGAAACGATAAAAAATTCCGCGTGCATGAAAGGCGGGAAGATGTATCACGCCCAGGTATCGATATACGTGCCTTTGGCCCTGTATACCCGAGGCCCGATTGAATGACGGGACGATGAAGCAGACGTTCTGCCGTAATACAGCAACTGGCCGTTTGCCTCCTGGCAATGCGTCGAAACGGGCGGACGGTATGCCGGGAGAACCTGCTCCCTGTTCAATGACCGTCCACCGGCTGTCGCCGGCAGCACTTCACTGACCTTCATAACGGCTGGCAGCAATGAGCCCCTGTATATATCATCGAGACTGGACGCAATCATATCTCGACTTTCCCCTTCTTTATAATATCGCCTACAATGGAACTATTGACAGTGTTTAATAGCCGATATGGATAAAAATTTCAAGTTTTTTGTTGCTATCTTAACTCAGTATCTCTGCCTGCATTCAGATGATGACGCTAACAAAAATGCCGCCACAACAGTGTAGGAGCCGATAAGGAATCGTCGCGCCGCCGAGAACCCCATATCAATGCTATCAACGACGGCTTTTCGAAGGTGATTAATCGCCCTCGAGCGATGCGGGCGGCTCTCGATGACAATGCGTCAAGTCTCACGGACCAGTTCATATTTCTGTTCGATGATTCTCTGTCCCCACTGATCCACGGCATTTTCTTCGGTCAGGACAAAACCGTGCCGCCTGTACAGGGAACGGGCGGCATTGAGTCCTTGAAATGTCCAGAGATAGATGGGACGATAGCCCTTCCCGTTGCAGAATGCAATGGCTGTCCGAAGCAGGGCGCCTCCGATTCCCGAACCCTGAGATTCCGGATCGACGATAAACCACCGGAGGCGGGCCCCTTCAGCATCAGCCCTGTGGCCGTCGATGGCGACGGCCCCGGCAAAGACGGAAGATCTCCAGGCAATCCACAACCCGTCTCTCTCCTCTTTGAAATCCCTCACAAATTCAGACAATTCCCTTCCCACCTGCGTCTCGAACGAAGCATCGAAACCCCAGTTCTGATGATAATACACGGCGTGAAGCTCCGTTATCTTCCCCACCACGCCGGGGGAATAGCCCGTCAGTCTGAGTTCATCTGAACGATTATCCGCCATTGCCCGACTCTCCTCTGAACATCGTCAGGGGGTTTACTGTTTCTCCATCATGGACATATCCCGCAATCGCTTCAACACCCCCCACTGCCGTAACAGCATATGGGTGCTCGGCGGGATCAGATGTTTCCATGCGATACCGGACACTATCCTCCGCCTTATATCCGTTCCCGTCAGCCCCTTTTCCTCGAACGGTATTTCCCAGAGGATTTCAGTCTTCAACCCCGCGGCGTTAAAGATCTCCCACTTCTTCCTGCCCCACTCGTCATAAATGGTCATAAAAAAGGTGGCATCAAGCGGCACATAGTAACGATAGAGTTCTGGAAAACTAATGGGAAGCGGCACAATTGAGAATGCCGCCGGGTCGACACGGGCTTCAGTCAGTGCCCGTCGAATCATGACGTATCTCTCGTAGTACGTCAGAGGATTCGCCATGGCCCCGCTCCGGCCGCAATCCGCCGGATCGTCTCTCGTCAGCGTCGGATCGGGATTGCTGATACCCACGACAAGATGTCTGCACCGTTCTTTGCCCGCCAGGAGATACCTCATATGGTCGTTATGAACAATCTGAAAACGGCCGTGGACTACGCCTGTCTCTATCATGTATACCTCTCGATATTCATTATGGTCATCCCCTCTTTTCCGCTTCAATGACGCCCGCGGGAAAAGCAAACCCGACGGCATATACAACTCCGCCTGCCGCGCCAGCCAGTGCAGCCGTTACGGTAATCGCCCGGAATCGCAACCACGGAAAGGTTATGTGACGTAGGGTAATCGGGGAGGAAAGATTGAATTTGATCCACCGGAGGATAAAACGATCGGTCGGTTTCCTTTTCCATGCTTCTGACTAATGATGTTCACCAATCATTCCGAGGACCTCTCACCGACGATTTTCTGAAAGCTACCACAGAAATCCCCGTCGATCAAATATTGTTTTACCGGAAAAGGCTGAGGGGAACGCCTCAGCCGGGCGATTTTCTAAAGCCTCGCGACTGTCGGCTTCATGATTCCCGGTCCACGGCAAGGCTGAGGGCAAAAGATTAAGGACGGTCAACTCCGTTTTCTCCTTTAGCCTTTGGCCCTTCGCCTTGAGCCTGAAATTGCCTTGGGCCTGTCGCCTTCTTTATGATGCCCGGGAATCACGAATTCGGACAATGGATCCTGCAGTTAGCCCGGTATCGACTAAATATTGCTTGTTGGAGACTGTTGCAATCCCTCCCAAAAGGAATTATAAACTAACTGAAAAGCAACAACTGGTCAAACGGGTCGAGGTATGATGAAAAAGAGCCCCCGCGGCGCCGCCGTAACCATTCTGAACAGGGTAGAGCAGACCGGCGCCTACGCCGAACCGCTCCTCGACTCTTTTCTGTCGAGTGATACCGTCGCGACGATTCAGGACCGGCGCCTTCTCACCCGGCTCGTCTACGGAACCCTGAGGATGAAAAACAATCTCGACTGGATAATTCGATCGCTCTACCGGGGGAAGCCATCTTCGCTGCAACAGGGTGTCTGCACCATCCTCCGCGTCGCCCTCTATCAACTCATCTACATGGAGCGAATCCCCGCTTTCGCCGCCGTCGACGAGGCGGTAAAACTGGCGAAACAGATGTACCCGGGCCGCGACAGGCTGGTCAATGCCATTCTCAGAAACGCTCTTCGAAAAATGGACGCCATCCCCTATCCCGAGGAAGACCACGATTTATCACGATACATTTCGATCGTTTATTCACACCCCGAATGGATGACTACGCGGTGGATTGGCCGGTTCGGTCCCGATGAGACAAAAGCGCTCTGCGAGGGCAATAACGGAATACCTCCGATCACCATACGGTGTAATGTGCTCAAGGAAAGCAGGGATGATATAATCGAAAAACTGCAGGCCGGGGGAAACAGGGCAATGGCTACACAGTATTCCACAAGTGGAATACTGATCGCCGACCTGTCCGTGCCACTTGCCCGCATGCCGCTATTCCAACAGGGGTATATTCAGGTCCAGGACGAGGCATCCCAGTTGATATCCCATATCGTCGATCCCCGGGAGGGAGAAGTCATCCTCGACATCTGTTCCGGAGCGGGGATCAAATCAACCCATATGGGAGAGATCATGAACAACCGGGGCAGGATCATTGCCGTCGACGTCAACCCCGCCAAGAAGGCAGCGGCACAGAGGCTGTCCCAACGGATGGGAGTCACCATCATCGAACCGGTCACAAAAGACTCTGCGGATGATCTCGGCGCGGACTATCACGGAATATTCGACCGGGTCCTCGTCGATGCGCCCTGCTCAGGTATCGGCACGGTGAGACGGCATCCGGAAATCAAGTGGCGGATCGGCGAAGCGGATATGAGAAAAAACGCAATTTTACAGAAAAACATATTACGCGCGGCGGCTCCGTATCCGAAACGGGGGGGCGTAATTGTTTACAGCACCTGCTCCACCGAGCCCGAGGAAAATGAAGAGGTCATCAGGGACTTTCTTACCCGGAACGGTGACTACGGGCTGGTGGAACCGCCGGAAACAATCGACCGGGGCATGGTAACAACAGAAGGGTTTTTCAGAACATACCCACACCGTCACGGAACGGACGGTTTTTTTGCCGCCGTTCTGCTTCGATCATAACCGGAACCTGAAAGGAGGCAAAAGAAACATGGAAAAATCCAACCCGACCCGGGAAGACGCATTGAACCTGCTGCACCGTTACAACGAAACGGACAGCCTGCGAAAGCACGCGTACGCCGTTGAGGGCGTCATGCGCTACATCGCCAGAAAACGTGGCGAAGACGAGGAGAAATGGGGTGTCATCGGCCTGGTCCACGATCTCGATTACGAGCAGTACCCCGACCAGCATTGCACAAAGACCCGGGAAATCCTGGAACAGGAGAACTGGCCCGAAGAGTATGTCCGGGCCGTCGTGTCCCACGGCTGGGGTATCTGTTCCGACGTGGAACCCCTGACTGTCCTTGAACAGACGTTGTACGCCATCGACGAGCTCACCGGGCTCGTTTCGGCGAACGCCCTGATCCGCCCGTCAAAGAGCGTCATGGACATGACGGTGAAGTCGGTAAAGAAAAAATGGAAAACGGCCACCTTCGCCGCCGGCGTGGACCGATCAATTATCCAGAAGGGCGCGGACATGCTGGGAGTGGACGTGAGCGAGCTCATCGAAGACACCATCATGGGAATGCGGGAGGTTGCCGAAGCGATCGGTCTCAAAGGCGACGTGAGCGGTTGATCTGTACAGGTGATACCACCGGTGCGCCTCAAGGAAGGAGATTAAGGCAACATCAGGCACCAGGTTCCTGCTTTCCTCTGTCTGAGGGCGAGCCGGGTGCATTCATGCTGCAGTGTGAATAAAGACTCAACGGGCCTTCACGTCTGATGCGCCGCAACCGCCCATCTCTGCTCGACTGCCCATTGTGTGACATCTTATTTCCATTACGGACGCAATCGTCAACTGCGCCGGACGCACAGGACCTGCAGGGAGAATGCTCCGACAAGGGTGATCGCCGGTCTGCCCTCACGATGCTCTCATGCGCGCTCAACGATAATATTCCGCCTGCCAATGCGGTAGTTTCCCGCCTTAGCCAGCACCTGTCCCACAAATTTCTCCGGGATATCGACATACGTGTGTTGTTTCTGAATTTTGATCTTTCCTATTGCGTGTCCCGGGATGTCGGCATGGCGGGAAAGTGAACCCATAACCTGGTTGGGACGAATGCCGTCTGCCGTCCCGACGCCGAGAGAGATTCGTATCATTCCCTTTTCAAAGGAACCATTACTCCGGTTACCTTCACCGTTTTTTCTGACGCCCCGTTTACCTGCTTTGCCGGCTTTCTCCGGTCGCCATTCCTGTATGTCACTCATCGGATCGATGGGCCGTTGTTTCTCTTCCCCACGGGCAAGCTTCAACGCCGCCGCGGCAATCGCAATCGGGTCGCTTCCCCCCGCTACCAGCTCCGTCACGATCTCCCGTTCCCGCTGGCAACGACCACGATTGAGCCACTTCATCATCTGTTCCAGCAGGCTCGCCTCCCGACGGGACTGAATGTCTTCTTCCGTTGGGAGAACCGATCGGGCAACCTTTTGCCTTGTATACGATTCAATTTTCCCCAGATTCCACCGTTCCCCCGGTGTCAGCAACGAAATGGCGATGCCCGTTTTCCCGGCCCTGCCCGTCCGTCCGATGCGATGTACATATACTTCCGCATCCTGAGGCATATCATAGTTAAACACGTGGGATATGTCATCGATGTCCAGTCCACGTGCCGCCACATCCGTTGCCACCAGCACCTTACTCTGATTATTCCGGAAGCGGTTCAATACCTGTATACGGGCATCCTGAGTCATGTCCCCGTTCAGCGCCTCGGCGGGGAAGCCACGGCCCGTCAGTTCATTTGCCAATCCGGCAGTGGCGAGTCGGGTTCGTGCAAAAATCAGCGCGCTGGTTATGGGTTCGACCTCAAAGAGGCGGGTGAGCGCCGCTAACTTATCCGCTTCGTTGACCAGATAGTATCGCTGCTCAATCGCCGCGACCGTAAGATGTTTGCCCCCCATGGTAAAGGCCTGGGGGTTACGCATATAGCGGGCGGCAATCCGGCGGATTCCTTCCGGCATGGTCGCGCAGAAAAGGGCGGTCTGCCGGATCGCCGGAGTTTCCTTGAGAATCGCTTCAATATCTTCAATAAAGCCCATGCTGAGCATCTCGTCAGCTTCATCAAGAACCACGGTTGAAATCCCGCTGATGTCAACTGCTTTCTGCCGAATCAGGTCAAGCATGCGGCCGGGCGTTCCGACAACAATATCGACGCCCTTTTTGAGATGACCGATTTGATGGCTGTAGGATTGTCCCCCATAAACGGCCATCACACGGACACCGCCATGTCGGCCATACCGATGCAGCGCATCGGCTGTCTGTATAGCCAGTTCTCTCGTGGGAGCCAGCACAAGCGCCTGCACCTTTTTGCAACCCCCCGTAAGGTTTTGCAGAATCGGCAATGAAAATGCTGCGGTTTTGCCGGTCCCCGTCTGGGCCTGGCCGACGACATCCTTGCCGGAAAGCATCACCGGAATAACGCTTGACTGAATAGGAGTCGGGACAGTGTAGCCAAGATCGGTCAATGTCTGCACCAGCTGCGGGTGCAGGTTTAATCGGGTAAACTCGTTTGTCATGATAATGCTCCTTCGCGCGTTTTGACGAATCCCCTGTGTTGCCTGCCCCCGTTCTCTTCCAACAGGTGACCCGTACCACACGTATGAGCGTATCTGCTGCAACAAAAAGGCCCGGCCACAATAAGCCGGGCAAACATCCGGAATATTGAAGCTCCCCGCAACAAGTTGCGGGGAATCTCCGATTGCCAAGGAAAATGTTTATTTGTATTCGCTCGCTAACCCCGCCGCAAG
>JAFGWZ010000236.1 GCA_016936905.1 Deltaproteobacteria bacterium
CATGATCATAAGAGATTTTGATGGCATGGAAGTTGCTCTGAAACACACAAGAAAGCATATCACCATACTAGGCCGCACCTTTTCAGCAATCTATTCTGCAAGGGGCACCTGTCAACAGAAAGGAAGGAAGCAATGAATCTATCCATGCCGGGAATTCACTTTCTTGTATCGTCACGACCTCTCGAATTTGACACCGACGGATATGCCACCCGTTATTCGATACCGGCAAAGTTACCGAACGTCGATTCCTCCCAGGTTCTCGTTATCACCCAGATCCACTCACACCAATTCGGGCTGCACGAGATGCCGGGCATTTCCCTTTTTGACGAAATCGCCTTTCCCGATGCCGTCAATCTTCCGACGCTCTATGACGGCACCCAGACGCTTCAGGGAAAAAAGATTCTGATTCTCATGCTGAACGGTTGGGGAGATATGATCCTCATTCAGCCAGCGCTGCGGAACTTTTTTAACATGATCTGCGCCGGGGGGACTCCGCCTCATATTACCGTCGCCTGTAACTGGATCAGTAATTTTCCCTATCCTTCCGTTCCCTATATACAGGACGTCCGTCCGAATATATTAACGCTCAGCGAGTACTGTTCGTACGATATCGTCGTCAACCTCATTCCGGCTCATTTTCAGCGTTCCGCAGAACGGTCAATGCGCGATCTCTATTCTGACTTGCTGCACATCACGGAGGACTTCAACCGCAACGATCCTCCCTTCCTTACGCCACATGCTAAAAAAGTACAAAAGCTGCGCCCTCTCTTCGACCAGCTCCGGGACGAGACGGGGAAGCGGATCCTTTGCGTCAACTGGAAATCGCGGTTCCATCATAAATGCGCACCGCCGGAACTCTTTCACGACATTGTGACGCGGCTCTACGATGCCTATCAGCCGGTTGTCTTCAAGGATGAAGAAACGTCACGGATCATGCAGGAGGAAATCAGGGCGTTGAACGCGCCGGTCATCAACCTGTCTTCCCTGATTTATGATTATCACGATACCATCGCCGCATTGTCCCTCGTCGACGCCGTCATATCCGTCGATACCGGTATCGTTCATGCCACCGGGGCTCTGGGAATTCCCGGCGTTGCCCTGTTCGGGCCTTTCCCTCCGGAAACACACGTATCGGATTACACATCGATACTGCCGGTCAGGAGTTCCTACATGGGAAAAACCTGCCTGGGACCCTGTTGTGAAACCCACAAGGGCTGTGCCGACGTAAACTATTCACCCGAAGCCGTCAGTCCCTGTTTTGAGGCAATTGATCCCTACGATGTTGTGAATGCACTGGAGAAACTGACCGATGACGCTCACCATAAGACCAGCATATCTCCATTCTATATAAGACATGAAAAGACATCGGGAGAAGCTGCATATGGATGCGAAAATTGCGTATGATATGGATGAAACGAACGTGCTGATCGCGGCAGCGTTGGAAGCGCGGCATCGTGCTTCGCTTGCAGCTGCCATGATTGCCGCGAGCAGGAGTGCGTCAAATACCTTGGGTACAAATTAAGAGATTACAACTCAAATCCTGATTGAAAGAGGATCACGTGAATCAGACAAATCATGAAGGCAAAACTGAACAAAAAGAAATAGCAGTAATCGGCGCCGGCTACTGGGGGAAGAACCTTGTTCGAAACTTTAAACATCTCGGTGCCTTGAAGACAATCTGCGACGGCGATAAAGCCAGCCAGAAGCTGATGAAAGAGTCCTACCCGGAAATCGACGTGACAGACGATTTTATTACCGTCCTGAATGATCCGGAGATCCGTGCCATCGTCATCGCCACTCCGGCGGCCCTTCATTATCATTTTGCCGACAAGGCCCTACGGGCGGGCAAAGACGTCTTCGTGGAAAAGCCCCTTTCGTTGACCTATAAAGACGGGGAGAAACTGGTCCGCATGGCCGCCGAAAAAAATAAAATCGTGTTCGTCGGACATATTCTGCAGTACCATGCCGCTGTTGTAGCCCTGAAGGAGTTCATTAAAGATGGGCGGATCGGCCGCCTCCAGTATATCTATTCCCGCCGTCTGTCACTGGGAAAGATCCGCCGTGAAGAAAACATCCTCTGGTCCTTCGCGCCCCACGATATATCGGTCATCCTCGGGATCACCGGTGAAGAGCCCTGTTTCATAGACTCGGTGGGCAACAACTTTCTCCACGCCCGCATTCCCGATGTGACCATGACGAATCTCAAGTTTCCCTCCGGTATCGGCGCACATATTTTCGTGAGCTGGCTCAATCCCTACAAGGAGCAGAAACTGGTCATCGTCGGCAGCGAAGGCATGCTCGTCTTCGACGATACCGAGCCGGTGGAAAAGAAACTGGTTCACTATCCCCACACGATCAAGTGGCAGAATGGCTTCCCCGTACCCGACAAGGCGGAAGGTATCCCTGTTGACCTCAGTCAAACCTGGAAAGAACCGCTACTGGCTGAATGCGAGGCATTTCTCACGGCGATCGAGACACGGACCCCACCGATCACATCCGGCGACGAGGGCCTCCGGGTCTTGAAAATTTTAGAGACAAGCCAACAATCCCTCGAGCACAAAGATTCTTTTAACGCTTCACCCTTCACACCTGACGCCTCATCGTCTGTCCCTCACTCCTCACTCCTCACCCCTTCCGTCTCCGTGCACGAGACCGCTGTCATTGACGAGGGATGTGAAATAGGCGAAGGAACTAAAATTTGGCATTTTTCCCATCTTCTCACCGGATCGCGATTAGGAGAAAATTGCAATATAGGTCAGAATGTCGTCATTGGGCCCGGCGTTACCATTGGCAACGGATGTAAGATTCAAAATAATGTCAGTGTCTATAATGGTGTTCATCTAGAAGATGATGTATTCTGCGGTCCCTCCATGGTGTTCACCAATGTGTATAATCCGCGGGCGGCCATAAAGAAAATGGATGAACTCCGTCCGACGCTGGTGAAGAAGGGTGCGACAATCGGAGCGAATGCCACGATTGTCTGTGGAGTTACCATAGGTCAATGTGCCTTTATCGGGGCCGGATCGGTCGTGACAAATGATGCCCCCGATTACGCCCTGATGGTTGGAAACCCTGCGTGCCGCATTGGATGGATGTGCCGGTGCGGGGAACGGCTCGATGGCGACATGAAATGCGCGGTATGCGGAAAAGGGTATGAGGAAGTGGACGGGGTGGTC
>JAFGWZ010000237.1 GCA_016936905.1 Deltaproteobacteria bacterium
GCGGCGGGGTTAGCGAGCGAATATAAATAAACATTTTCCTTGGCAATCGGAGATTCCCCGCAACTCGTTGCGGGGAGCTTCAATACGGAAAATAAAAGAAACATTCTTTCTAACTCACTCCTTTTACTTTCATAATCAGTGATCTTCAGCACTAAAATAAGTACAAATCGGCTCTTGTCAAGGGCAATGATAAACTTTTGTATCACGTTTAAGGTTTCATGTTTCAAGTTTCCCGTTATCCGTTTTACGATTTCCGTTATCCGAATTCCCATTTTCTATTTCCCAATTGCCATTTTCTAATTCCTAATCCCCAATTCCCAATTGCTGTTTCCCGTTTTCCGAGTCCTGATCCGCCGACCGCCGTCATCGGTGTTCAAGTTTTTCTTGCCTGATCCGATTACTATTTGTATATAATGAGTGTTCAATGTCGTTTAAAAAAAGTGGGGTGAAACATGGGAACGGATAATGTTTTCTTCCTGGAGGTTATCGAATGGTTCCATGAGGATGAACAGGACCTGGTGCACCGAATTCCCCAGGGCGGGTCCGGTGAAATAAAGTTCGGTGCTCAATTGATCGTTCGAGACAGTCAGGTGGCCGTGCTTTTTTACAAGGGCAAGTCATATGAGGCATACGGCCCCGGCCGGCATACCCTGACGACGGCAAACATTCCCGTGCTGACCAAAGTGCTTGCCCTTCCCTGGGGCATGACCAGTCCACTCAGAGCGGAAGTGTATTTTGTCAATATGCGGGTATTCCCGAACCTGAAATGGGGAACCCGTGATCCCGTGGCATTCAAAGATTCGGAGTTGGGCCTCGTTCGTCTCCGTGCCCACGGTGTATTCAACATCCGGGTCGTTCAACCCATGCTCTTCATCAACACCCTCGTCGGAACAATGGGAAAATACTCGACCGGTGAGATCGAAGACTATCTGAAACAGGTGATCGTGTCGCGGTTTAACGATTATCTCGGGGAACATCTCGATTCTCTCTTTAATCTCCCCGGCAGGTATGACGAATTGTCACAGGGGTTGCAGGACCGGCTCAAAGAAGATCTGAAACATTTCGGTCTCGGCCTGGATCATCTCTACATCAATTCCATCACACCGCCCAGGGAAGTGCAAAGGGCAATCGACGACAAAAGCCGACTGAGCGTTATACAGGATCTGGACAAGCTTGTTAAGATGAAGGCCGCCATGGCAATGGAAAAAGCGGCGGAGTCAACAGGGGATGCCGGGTCCGGGATGGGAATGGGGATGGGTTTTATGATGCCTGCCATGTTTGCCGACATGTTCAGGCCGAAACAGCACGGTTCGGTGACCGAATCGGCCGAGACCCTTACCTGCCCGGACTGCGGACACCCTATTTCGAAAGAAGCGAAGTTTTGTCCCCACTGCGGGCATCAGCAGCTTGTTTTTGATCAGTGTACGAACTGCAGTAAGAATCTGCCGCCCAATGCCAGATTCTGCCCCAGATGCGGCACCCCGGTGGATATAAAGCCGAAACCTCAATCATGTCCCCATTGCGGGAGTGAAAACCTTCCCGATTCGGTATTCTGCAACCAGTGCGGGGAGAGGATGCGTTAGATGGCGTTTGTCGTCGAACACGAATGTCCCCAGTGTGGCGGGCCGGTCGAACTGGAAGAGACCCACCGCCTGCTGAAGTGCCCCTACTGTGACGTGGCGAGCCTTCTTGTTAGTGATGATTGTTTCCGATATGTCCTGCCCCGTGCCGTTTCCGACAGGGAAATGATCTACGCGCCCTACATTCGGTTCAAGGGAACGGCCTATATCTGCAGCGATAGGGCGATCGAACATCGAATCGTTGATATAACCCGTTGTGCCGCCCCTGTCGGCGGGTTGCCCCTGTCTCTCGGTTTCAGGCCGCAGGCGATGAAGATGAAATTCATAACGCCTGAGCAGGGGAAGGTCTTCCTGAAGCGAACGATGACGGTGGAAGATGCTCTCGATGCGGTGGGCTCATTCACATCGGCCGTCATGGCCCGAACGTTCTATCATCGGGCATACATCGGCGAAACCGTGAGCATCATCTATCTTCCCCTGTATCGTGAAGGGGACAGATTCTGTGACGGCGTGACGAATGAACCTCTCGTTTCCAAGACGGGGATCGGAGAGTTTCTGGCCGTGAAGATCGATGAGACACCGAGATGGAGCACTGCGTTTCTTGCTGCCATCTGTCCGAACTGCGGCTGGGATCTCCAGGGGGAACGTGACAGTGTGGTATTCACATGTCCGAACTGTTTCCGGGCGTGGAACGCGTTGAAGGAAACATTGCGGGAGGTACCCTTCAAGATTGTACACGGCAGGGGAAACAAGACAGTCTATCTGCCGTTCTGGAATATCTCGGCACGATCGGAAGCGGGGCTTGTAATCCGCAGTTACGCGGATTTTATAAAGGTGACAAATCAGCCGAAGGTGGTTCAGCCCCAGTGGGAAGAACGGGAGATGTCGTTCTGGACCCCGGCGTTTAAAATCAGACCGAACATTTTTTTGCAGCTGTCGAAGCAGATGACCGTGTCACAGGAACGATTCGACATGACCGACGATGTGCCGTCATCCTATCTCTATCCCGTCACGCTGCCGCTCAGTGAAGCCTGTCAGGGGTTGAAGCTGATTTTCGCCGATTCGATCATGAACAGGAAGACTCTTTTCCCTTTGCTGCCCGAGGTCTCGTTCTCCGCCGGTAAGTCAAGCCTTGTCTACCTGCCCTTTGCCGATACGGGACAGGAGATAATCCAGGAACACAAATTAGTCAGCATATACAAGAAAACCCTCGAATTCGGACGGTATCTGTAGACCGGGTATCGGAAAATGGGAATTAGGAATTGGAAAGTGGAAAATAGAAAGTGGGAACTGGGAAATCGAAAACGTATAACGGAATTCGCAATTCGGAAACCGCAAACCGGCAACCGAAAACTTGAGACGTGAAACTTGAAACCTGAAACTTTGCCTGCCTTTGCTGTTTTTTTCTTGACACCTCACCCTCCCTTTTCTATACTCCGCCGCCGGGTGTGCCCATCGGCAGCAGATTGAAAGGTGATTGCGGAGCGATACGGCAGTTGAGATGTCCCTGTCCGTGATTATGACAGGTTGTTTTCAATGATTAAGATTCTGGTTATCTCTGATACCCACGACGATCCGAGTGCAATGGAATGGACACTGGAGTATCTCGAGCGTGAAAATATTGATACGGTAATCCATCTCGGTGATTATTATGACGATGCGGACATCCTGCAGTCGAACGGGTATAATCTCGTTCGGGTTCCGGGAACCTGGGACACGGCATATTATCCCGATCCCGCAGTGGAAAATAGGAAATTTATCGACGTAGCGGGATGGAGAATCTTTCTCACCCACACCCCTGAATCGCACTACAACGACCTTGCCCTCGATATAAAACCGGAATCAATCATCGTCGAAGGAAAGGCCGATGTGTTTCTCTATGGCCATACCCACATGGCCGACCTGCGGAAGCGGGATAACATCATATTTTTCAATCCCGGGCATCTGACGAGCTATGAATGCAGGGGATGTCCCATGACCTACGGCCTCCTGGAAATTGACCATGATACTATGAATGCCAGCATTATAAGGATCCGGGATCACAAGCGATGGTATCAGGGAACATTCGAGAAAGCATCCCTGAAAATGCCCGCCGGCATATAACGGCCGGGCACGTTTAAGGCTTCACATTTTCCGTTTTACGTTTTTCGATTTCCGATTTACCAATTCCCATTTTCTATTTACCAATTCCCAATTGCCGTTTTCCGTTTTTCTAATTCCCATTTACTATTTCCTGATTTCCAATTGCCGTTTCCCCATTCTACTTTGCCAGGAATCCTCCGTCGTTGAGCAGAACGTGTCCCGTCATGTATGCCGATGCGTTAGAGGCAAGAAAGACTGCCACTCCCTTCATGTCATCCATGTCGCCGACCCGCCCCATGGGAATCAGGTTGAGCATCATGTCGTATTCTTTCTTGAATTCCGGTTTTTCGATGTACCCCATCATGTCGGTACGAAAGAAGCCGGGTGCGATGGCGTTGACCCGTATGTTGTGTGGCGCCAGCTTGACGGCAAGATTCATCGTCAATGCATTGATTGCCGCCTTGGTCGAGTTGTATGGCACGGCGGGATGGATCCTCTCGTCGGAGCCCCTGAAAGCCATGATGGACGAGATGTTGATAACGGTGCCGCCGCCGTGGGCTTTCATAATGACGGCAACTTTCTGGGTGAGCATCCAGACACCGCGGACATTGACATTGAAAAGCTGGTCCCACTTTTCCAAGGGAAATTCCAGTGTCGGGGCTCCCCATGTTGCCCCCGCGTTGTTGACGAGAATATCGATTCGTGGAAAAACCTTTGTAACCTCCAACAGCAGGTGATCGATGTCTTCTTCCTCTGCCACGTCACAGGCAACAGGAAGGACGGTTACGGAGAATTCCTTTTCAAGTTCCCTGGCTGTAACTTCAAGGTTCTTCATTTTTCTCGACGAGATAATCAGATCGGCCCCCGCCTCGGCAAGCCCCGCGGCTATGAATTTCCCGATGCCCCTGCCGCCGCCGGTGACCAGCGCAACTTTTCCGTCAAGCCTGAATAAATCAAACAGTTTCATGCAGTACCTCCTTGTGCGGCGCCGCTTCAGCCGGAAGTGGGACGTGACGGGACGGAGCTCGAACGAAGATACACCCTCTATGTCTCCTGCTGTCGGCTTCATCTGTCTTTATGTATAAATACGAATAATGCCTCATCATCTTCGCCGGCCGCCGATGCCTGTTGACAGGCCGTCTGCCGGCATCAGAGTAATATACAGCAAGCCCCGATCCTTATCCTGTCCGCGGCAGCCCTTTGAATCCCCGTCCGTCTGGCATATACTCGACGATCTCGCCTTCTTCTTCGACGATTTGCGTCAGGATTCCCCGGATATTTTTCCGCCGGGTCGATTCGATAACCGCCTCGGCGGTTTCATGCCGGGACAGTTCTTCCATCGTGATGAACGTGGGAAGGACCATGTTGCATTTGCCGTCCCTGAAACGTTTAAGCGCCTTCTTCGGCGTTATCCATACGTGGTTCGTAAGCTCGACGCCGTCATGAAGGGGTTCCTGCCGTTCCGGCGCCATGGCGACGAAGAAACGCACATCATAGCGGAGGGGCAGAAACTCGGGAGTTATCCAGTGGGAAAAATAGTGAAGACGATTGGTGGCAAGGTGCAGTCCTTCTTCCCGGCAGATGCCGTCGAGCGACCGCTTGCCTTCAAAGAGCAGTCGTCGGTGTTTTCGAAACCGTGCCGCCGTCTCGTCCGTATCAAACCCTATCATGGTTCCGTCATCCCGGTATGCCAGGAGCAGTCCCACTTCCTCGAAGGTTTCCCTGATCCCGCATACCCACGCTCCGAGAGCGATGCCCGGCGACGAGAGGTTTTCGAGCTGTGCCTCCGCCGCCTGCCGTGTCAGGCCGGTGCAAAATGGTTCCATATCTTCGCTGTAATCGCTGTCCTCAAGGATTCCGCCCGGGAAGACAAACGCGTTGGGGACAAAGGCGCTTTTCGGATTGCGCAAAACCATCAGTATTTCGAATTCGGCGGAATCGGGGCAATCTCTCAGTAATATGACCGTCGCCGCGTCTTTCGGCGCTGTTTCCATGATCATTGTTCCTCTTGTTGTGATGTCCGTTCTATCCCGTGAAGTATTCAAGGGAAGCACGGGGTATTGTTATAACGGAAGCATCGGGGAATTGCAAAATAATTAAGCGCCTATCATCCCATGCCTTCATGCAGTCTGTCAAAAACGGCAATTACTTCAACATGTTTGGTTTGGGGAAACATGTCGAGCGGTTGAAGCTCTACGAGATGAAATCCCCCGTCCATGAGCACCCGGGCGTCCCGGGCCTGCGTGGCGGGATTGCACGATACATAGACGATTCGGCGGGGTTTCAAGTCGATAATCCGTGCAAGGGTTTCACCGGTACACCCTGTTCTCGGCGGATCAAGCAGGACTCCATCTATCCTGTCAGTTTCAGCGGTGTGAAACCGCAGCACATCCTCGACACTCCCCTCGATAATACTCACATTTGTCGCTTCGTAATGCTGCATGGTAGTACGTGCGCAACGGACCGCCTTCCCACTCATCTCGATGCCGCGAACTTCCCTGACACGAGGTGACAAAAACAGTGCGAACAGACCCGACCCGCAGTAGCAATCCATGATCACATCCGACAAAGAAAAGGAACTCCTCATAACGACCTGATCAACCAGGGTATCAATAAGAGAGAGGTTTATCTGAAAGAAACCGGCGGCGGGGACGGGAAACACCCTGTTTTTGACCGATCTTTTAATAATGGGAAATTTCAGGGACGTTCCTGATTCCGCGTCGTAACTGTCCCTTTCCTCTGCTGACCAGAACGTTTTTCTGGTTTCCCGGATGGTGCGTTTCCTCGCGTCGATATCCTTCCGAAACCGGCGACAGGTATCGTTGATCGATTCATGGACGATCTCACACCGATCGATATCGATAACGGAAGCGCCCGTCAAATCCATGAATCCCACGACCGGTGTTTGTGTGGCGAGCCCTTTCACATGATACTCCGCCTTACCCCGGTAGTTATATATCATGGGAGACTTAATGGTTGGGGAAACCGGGGGATGGGAAACCTTCCCGATTCTCTGAAAGACGTCGATCACCTGTTGCTGTTTTATTTCTGCCTGATGGACGTAGTTTATATGCTGGTAGTGACAGCCGCCGCACCGATGATAATGTGCACAGCGAGGGTCGGTACGTTTCGGAGACGGCACGGCGACGTTCGTAACATCGCCTCGGGCGTAACGCTTCCTGACCTCGTTGATCTTGACTGCCACGACATCCCCGTCAACGGTAAAGGGAACAAAGACGACTCTGTTGTCAATCCGGCCGACCCCTTCGCCGCCGAAGGCCACCGACTCGATGGCCATTTCCACTGTATCTCCAACATTCATTGTCAAACTCCATGGGAGTGTGCCTGCATCGCTCATGTCAGGTCGTAAAAGATGTAACCGACGTCTGCCTGTGTCACCGGTTCCCGACGGTAAAGCGCCATTTGCAGAAGCAGTCGTCTGGATGAGGGTCCGGTGGTGCAAAGAGACAGTCAACGGTGATCCTCTCATCAATGACATGGGCAAAACTGCTGAATTCGCCGTGATGCATGTCCTTGCAATTGAACTCGGGAAGTCCGTGCTTCCGACGGGCCACCTGGGGCGGGCAGTTTGGAACAGTGATAAAAAGTTCGTCATCCCATTCTTCCACGTCATACCCGATGAGAATCGCCCAGGGAAAATAGTTCAGCGCCTTCGCGAATCCCTGTAAGCCCTTTTCGCTGATCCCGAATCGCTGTATGATTTCTTTGGCTGCCAAATCGGGGACTCGTCCCCATACCCTCTGGTTGATCGTTTCCGCTGTCTGCTGATCGAACGCTTCTGAGACGTAGAGAAACCAGAAGGCGTCCATGACGCGGTACTGATGGAGCAGAAATTCAACATAATTCTGCAGGTCCGCCCGGTTCATCGGCGCGAATACTGAAAGATCCATTGCCATGCCCCCTGTCATCATAATTGCCCATAGTCATATCATCCATGGAATGAGCAGACAAGGGGATTTTGGCAGTGATGGGAAAGGGTTATTCATACCCGCCATGAAACTCTGTGGTCACATAATTCCTGGTGGCTAAACATTTGTTAATCTGATAAGAGTATACATGTGTCTGGCATATTGGGTTGATGATTTTTATTGTACCCTGAGGTTTGGACAGTAGCAGGAGTCAGAAGGGATGAAAAAGGTTCTCATAGTTGATGATCAGGTTGAGGTCAGGGAACTCGTGGAAGTGACACTGAGTATGCATGGATATCACATACTTCATGCGGAAGATGGAACTACGGCCTTTGAAATTGTAAAAGCGGAAAAACCTGACCTTACAATCATGGATGTAATGATGCCCAATGGAATCAACGGACTCGAAGCGACCCGGCTCATCAAGACGAATGATGAAACGAAGCACTGTAAGGTAATCATGTTAACGGCGAGAGGACAGGAACCCGACATCGAAGAGGGATACGCCGCCGGTGCCGACGATTACTTTGTTAAGCCGTTCAGCCCGCTGCAGCTCATTCGGAAGGTCGAAGAATTCCTCGCGTAAGAGGCTTTTTAGACGAGCGCATGTCCCGTGCATTATTTCCAGGAGGGCATGTGGAAAACGGCGCCGGTCGCATATTACTCCATTATGCCACTCTTTGAGCTATTCAATAATTTCAAGAAACGATTTTTTGCGCACCTTGGATGAAGCGGCACTCACAATAGTCCTCATTGCTTTTGCCGTTTCCCCTTTCTTGCCGATAACCTTCACCAGATCCTCTTTTGCCACTTTCAACTCAAATATTGAGGTATGCCCCCCGTTTACTTCAAAGACCGCTACCTTATCCGGGTGATCAACCAGCGCCTTTGCCATACAGATAATCAACTCTTTCATGCAACAATTCCTCCTCAGGTTTCAACAGCCCAGCAAACTGTTACACAGATTGATGATTTCGACTGCGCACGCTTTTCCCCGTTTCGGTTTTTCCATATGCTCGTTTTTAGGCATACCAGTCCCTGCCGCATCGTTGAGCCCCGGCTCACCGGCAGTTATACAATTACGACGGAATTTTCAGAATCTCCAAAAGGGGTTGGAACATATCGATCAGCATTCCAGGCATTTTCCCATTGGTTCTCATTGATCAGATATCTGAACTGATACTCTCGCCCCTTTTCAAGGTCTATCGTTACCGTGAACGATCCATCCTTCATCTGTTTCATCGGGGTTGCCGTGCGGGCCCAATTGTTGAAATCGCCAACGAGATGAGCTGCCGCGGCGCCGTTGGTCATTTCTCCCGATAATCCGAAGGTGACCTTACATACCGGCCTGTTTTTCAGAAATTGCTTTTTGATGATCATAACGACCTTCTTTTAATGGATAGTTCTCCCTCAAGCTTCGCATCGGAAGGTTCCTCTGTGCAGGTGCCTTTTCGCCCCCACGGTAACAGAGCGGGAAGATAATCTGAGGCACTTCATTTTGTGTTTTCGACGCCCCTTATCGCCTCGCCCGTAAAGCATTCCGCACACAACGTTCTTGAAATACAATATTTCGTAACAGTCTATGCAGGATTTTTCTGGAGTGCAATACCAATCAAATGCCGGCTTAATACTGGTAAAATACTGATACTATGGTAATGGTAACAGAAAGAAGTGCAAGTAGCCTCCTGTCGCAGGGCCGGATGCTGCCAGGGGCGTTTCGCCGTCCTCTTTCCATTGAAGGGGAAAAACCGTGGTCTGAAACGACGTTCTATGATACCCTTTTACCCATACGATAACCGCGACGGGGGTGGTTCATGAACGCTGTCTTTGCCCATACAATCTATACGGGGCGTTCCATTGTTAATGATTCATTCCTTCTCTTCAATGATGATGGCATCGCCGGCATTTCAAAAAAGAAAAGGGGGATGGTTGTCGGCGAATACGCGGTGGTGACTCCGGCGTTCATCGATCCCCACAGTCATATCGGGATGCATCGCGCCGGTGAGCCGCCGCAGGAATCAGAGTCTAATGAGCAGCTTGATTCGATTCTCACTCTTTCCGATGCCCTCGATTCGGTGGTTATGGACGATCAGGCATTCAGAGATGCCATCGAGATGGGGGTCCTCTACTCATGCGTCGTCCCGGGGAGCGGAAACATCATAGGGGGAAGGTCGGCGGTGATCCGCCACTACGGGAAAAACAGTTCAGACGCTCTCATTGGCCGTGCGGGTGTCAAGGCCGCTTTCGGGTATAATCCCATGTCTACCCAGTCCTGGAAAGGGAAACGCCCGTCGACCCGCATGGGGGCGCTGGCTCTGCTGAGAAGCCGGCTCGACGAAGTGCGGCAGAAAATGGGGAAGTACCGTGAAGCGAAGGGCGCGAAAAAGCAAGATATTACTTTCTCATCGGAAGAGGCGCTTCTGAGAGATATCCTTGAAGGGAAGGAACGGCTCCGGGTTCACGTCCACAAGATCGATGATATAGCCGCCCTGCTGCGGTTTGTCGATGAATACAAACTTGTCGTTACGGTGGAACATGCCCTTGCTGTCTGCGAACCGGACATATACGATGAACTGACACGGCGTGAGATCCCCGTGGTCTATGGTCCCATGGATGCATTCGCCTACAAGGTTGAGCTGAAACACGAAAACTGGAGAAATGTGCGGCACCTGGTGAATTCATGCTGTAAGTATGGGCTGATGACCGATCACCCGGTGACGGCGACGCGGACCCTGTTTCTTCAGACAAGGTGGTTCCTCCGGGCGGGACTGACAAAGCAGGAAGCGGTTGAACTGGTATCGAGAAAAAATGCGGAGATTCTTGGCATTGACGGCATGCTGGGAACGCTTGAGAAAGGGAAGTGGGCGTCATTTTCCTGCTGGAACGGAGACCCTTTCGAAATGGGAAGTTATCCCCTGACGACATATGGCGAAGGACGGCTTCTCTTTGTTGATATCGGGAAATGACGAGGAGCTCTCTCGGAGATTAAAATTGATGGTCTAGTAAAGGTCCAGACTCAGTCGGCTTTGTAAAAAGACCGAGATAAATCTAGAATGAGGCGTACTTAAGGTACGTCGCAGAGCTTGTCCTCGCGAAAGCGGGGAAGAGATGCAGCGTAACGCAGAGATCGGACTTTTTCCGAAGTCGTCAAAATTCTTTTTCCTGAATGAGCATTTGCTTGTAATGAACGATCGCTTCTTCAAGGAGAAAGGATAAATAGTCGGGGTCCTCCGAGGCCCATCCGAGCTGTTCCGATGATATGAAATGCTCATAGCCGCTGTGGAAATCTTCTGCCAGGTTCCTTAATTCCTTCTTTGCTTCTTCCGCCTTAGTAAGATCAGCGCTGGCAAGCCGCTGTTCAATCATGCGGATCTTTGACTTGATGGTGAAGAGTACTGATAGTTTGTCCATTATTACTTTCAAACATTTTCTTTATTGTATCGCGTCCCACTCGAGATGTGCAGAAACTGATGTCGCGAGGCGGATATGCCGGTTTGACATTTACCTGAAAAAGGCTTGGAAGTTTCACGGGGAACCGGGCTGTTTTTTTTCCTCCCCGTCCTCTCGATCGGGTTTAATATTTGGCGGACGATCTGGGACTCGAACCCAGGGCCTTTGGCTCCGGAGGCCAACGCTCTATCCAACTGAGCTAATCGCCCGCTTTGACTTTTTCTTTCAACGGATCGCTGATGAAAATATGAGTCGATCCTCCTTTACTACGTGTCGTTTAAAAGATCAACACTATTCATCGGAACTATCGGCTTTCTGCCCGGTGAACGATAGCTCACGGATTATTTCCAGCACATGGTCGCTCTTATTCATGCAGCAGAAGTGGAGACCCGATACGTCATTTTTCAAAAGGTCTTCACACTGGCGGATCGCGTGTTCGGTGCCGTATTTCTGCACCTCTTCGCTCTTATCCCGCACTTTGTATAATTTTTCCAGCAGAGGTGATGGAATGTCGGGATCGCAGAGAGAACCGATCCTTGATATCTGGCTGTAGTTGAAAAGCGGGAAGATCCCGGGAATAATCGGTACCGAAATCTTTCGTGCAATTGCAAGGTCCCGAAACCGGTAGAAGTGATCGTTGATAAAAAATAACTGGGTTATGATGAAGTCGGCGCCGGCATCTACTTTCCTCTTGAGATTTTCGATATCGTCGGCCATTGTCGTTGCTTCCGTATGTTTTTCCGGGTAGCCTGCCACGGCGATGCAAAAATCATCGTACTCAACGATAAACTCCACCAATTCGTTGGCGTATCCGAACCCGCCTTCTGTTTTTATGAATACTCCCTCACTTTTGGGTGGGTCTCCTCTCAGGGCAAGTATATTTTCCAGATGTCCATCCTTCAAATCGTCGAGAATCCTGCGGATGTCGTCACGGGTGCTTCCTACGCAGGTCAGGTGCGCCAGCACCTCCTGGTCCATTTCATTTTTTATATGTGACGCAATTTCCACTGTCATATCCCGAGTGCTTCCTCCCGCTCCGTAGGTGACGGAGATGAAGTTGGGATTACACTGTATGAGGTCCCCAATGGTTGCGTAGAGCACCTCCACGTTTCCTTCCCGTTTGGGAGGAAATACCTCGAAAGACAGTGTAACCGTATCGTTATGCAACATATCGCGAATTTTCATGGAAACACTCCTCATATAATCGCGCATATTCATGCTATTTTATCTTATTTGTCAATCATTTTTCATCGGCTTAACCTTCCGTCCGCTCGATGGATAGCGGCCGTCGCCTGACGTGGAAGCGGTGCTGCTTCAAGCGGCAGGATCCGAAAGGGAGGGGAAATATCCCCATCCATCGTTTCACCATGCGGTTAAAGCTTGAATTTTCCACATAAAACTGGTAAATATGCAGAAATTGAGTTGGGATGTTTCTTAAGGATGACGAAAAAATCTCACATCGCCTGCCTGATCATACTTCTCTCTGTGGGAATTCCCCTTTCATATGCCTTCGGTCTGACGAATGTCCTCAATATCAGGCGGTGGACCGCGCCGGATCACACCCGCGTCGTCATCGATGTGAGTGACGCGATTTCTTACCAGTCCCGCGAGACGGGCAGAATAGTGTCCATCAATTTGGAAAACACCCTTCTGTCCGATACTCTTCCCCGAGAATATCTGGTAGAAAAACCTGCAGTGAAAAAGATTCGACTGACTTCCCTCCCGGGGGATGCGGTGCGTGTCGATTTGTACATCGGTGACGATGTTACCGTCAATATCTTCACACTCGGGCCGATAAAAGATATAAAGCCACACCGAATCGTTATCGATGTCAAGCTTCCGGAGGTTGAGAGGAAGGAAAGCGAGGAGAGAAAGCAGGTCAAAATCCAGGAAAAAAGAAAAATAGTCGTCATTGATCCGGGTCATGGCGGGGAAGATCCAGGAGCGGTCGGCCGGAGGGGGACAAAGGAAAAGGATATTGTACTGAAGGTTGCCAGGGAGTTGAGAGACGCTCTCAGAAAAAAAGGATATCAGGCGTATCTGACCCGTGAAGGGGATTATTACATATCTTTCAAAAAGCGCCTGGAAATAGCCAGAGAATATGGGGCGGACCTCTTCATCAGTATTCACACCGATGCTCACAGGAGCCGGGGGGCCCGCGGCGCGTCGGTCTATTGTCTGTCTACGGGTGGGGCCAGCAGTGAAGCCGCCAGGTTGCTTGCCCGAGACGAGAATCTGTCCGATATAATAGCAGGTGTGGAAAACGGTGAAAATAACGGAGAAGCCGGTCACATCATGTTGAACATGCTTCAGACTGAAACGATCAACCAATCAAAATACTTCGGCGTCAAAATCCTCAAAGACCTGGGAAAGGTCAATTACCTGAAGTATTCCAGGGTCCACGAGGCCCCGTTCAGGATTCTCAAGTTGCCTGAAATACCGTCGATTCTGGTGGAAATCGCCTATATCTCAAACCCCCGCGAGGAAAGTCTCCTTCGGAAACGGTCATACCAAAAAGAAGTGGCATGGGCACTTGCCTCTTCCGTGAGTGACCTCATGCCTCTGCCCCCTTCCCTGGCGCGCAATGTACCGTCTGAAAAAGCAGACAAACCCGTTGTTCCTTCCGGTCAGACGTTCCATGGAATCTATGTCGTCAAGAGGGGAGATATACTCTCGAGAATTGCGGAGAAGCACGGAACGTCCGTTGGGATGCTGAAGCTTCTCAACAAGTTGAAACGAAGCGATGTAATTTTCGTGGGACAGAAGCTGAAAGTTTCTTCGGCCGGCACGGCCGCGGCGGGTGACTTTGGCGTCTATACCGTCGAGAGAGGTGACATGCTGGAGAAGATTGCGGAGCGGTACAATACAACGGCGGACGTTATCATGAGAGCCAATAATCTGAGGAGTGCCGATCGTATCTACGTAGGCCAGCGATTGAAAATCCCCGCAATGCGAGGTGATGGTGAGGACGGGAAGGGACGGGCCGTCCGTCCGTCTGTTTACGTTGTCAAAGGGGGAGACACGCTGGAGGAGATCGCTCAGCGGCATGATACGACCGTTACGGCTCTCGTCTCCATCAACGATTTGAACGACAAGAACACGATCCTGAAAGGACAGGAGCTCAGCCTGAGAGAACCTGAGCGGGATAAAAATCCCGTCGTGGAGAACAGGGGAGCGAATTCATCGTCTCAGCCGGCGCCGCTGCATGATACGATCGAAGCGGTTATCGACCACGATATCAAGGCTCAGTTGAAGGCGATAAAAGACAGCAATGCGCAACAGGCGAATGCCTTACAGAAGGATCACGCATCGGACGGCGGTGCCGATACCCTTGCAGTCGCTGAAGCTTCCCCGGAAGAAAGCGAAATCACCGTGCATATCGTGCAACGGGGTGAAATGCTCGACCTGATCGCACAGCGGTACAATACAACGACGGCGCGACTGATGGCATTGAACGATATAAAGCGTAAAGACAGGATTTTCGTGAATCAGCGATTAAAAGTTCCCGCCGTTCGCGGAGGCGAAACAGAGGATGTCGCGGAATCCGCAGAAACATCGGTGTATATTGTACGGCGCGGAGACTCGCTGATCCGGATCGCCCATCGGTACAACACAACCCTCGGGGCACTGCTCAAGCTGAACGGCCTCAATCTCAACGATAAGCTGTATGTCAATCAGCGAATCAAGGTTCCGTCGGGAGGAAGGGCATTCACCGTGTACGTGGTGAAAAAAGGAGACTTCCTGTCGAAGATAGCGGGCAGGCACGGAACAACCGCGGTGGAGTTGCTGCGGATCAATAATCTCGAAAGTCAAAACCGCATATACGTTGGCCAGCGGTTGCGGGTCCCCGTCCTATAGTTGACCGCAAATAGTAAACGGGAAATGGAAATTGGAAAAATGAGTTGCGGCCGCTTTTCCGATATCCGGTATACGAATTTCTGTTTCCCAATTCCTAATTCCTGTTTTCCGGTTTCCGTTATCCGATTTTCCAATTTCTATTTTCTATTTCCTAATTCCTGTTTTCCGGTTTCCGGCTACAACATCCGTCTGATCTCTTTGTATCGTTTTTCCAACCGTTTGCGCGATACAGGGAACGGCGTTTTCAGCTCCTGGGCAAAAAGGGAAACCTTGTATTCTTCTATCATCCATCTGAACTCTTCGAGGGCCTTTTGTTTCTCATTGGAACTGGCGGGGCCTGTGGTGGCGTGAAGGTCATCAAGATACCGGATACATTCCATAAGATCCGTTGATCTCTTCTGATCCTTATCAAGATTCAACACGCCCCGTTCCGCACGTATTGCCACCGCTTTCAGGTACCGTGGCAGATGGTCGAGCCTGTCATGATCATAACGCAGCGGAAAATCTTCCGGCATGAGTTGCTCCAGTTCTTTCCCGAGCCGGGTGAGGAACTTTTTTATTACGGTGTTTGAACGGTGGGCCGTCAGGAGCGCATGAAGGGTCGACCGCGTTTCGTGGTAACTCCTGACTGCCGGCTCGATGTAAGCCATGAGTTCCTGCCCACGGGCGAGGATGAGCGGTTTTATTTGCCCTGCATGGAGTTCAAATGCCTTCTCGGTCCGCAGGGGAATATCGAAGAGGTCCCTGAGCACCCGTTGGTAGAGATTTTCTTCCAGGCATTTGCTCCCCCCAAAGTAGGCGCCCCACTGTTTCAGCGGCTCCTTAAGGATAAGTGTCTTTCTCAGGTACTGAAGGTCCTTTCTGAAATACAGCTCGAAAAGGGCAATAACGCCGTGTCGATGAGTTTCGTTCGCGTCTGCTTTATTCTGAAAAAGTCGGATATTGATGCACCCTTCCCCTCTCTCAATGGCAGGGAATGCCACCTCACCTGACGTGCTGCCGAATATTTTCAGTTCGAGGCAATCGGGAAGATCACCGAAGCTCCACCGGGTGAGTCCCGATTTTTCCCATGCCGCCCGGGCTTTCCTGAAGGCGGGGGAGGGAGCGGACGGAAGAATGGGCGGCAATTCTTCAATGTCTCTGCCGGAAAAGAGTTCCTTGCCGTCATGATCGACGACGGCGAGGCGCATCTTCAGATAGTCCGGAAGGATATCCAAAGGCCATGCGGCGGCGGGAATGTCAACCCCGAATCGCTCGTAGATGAATCGGCTGAGTGTCGAGAGCAGTGATCCTTTTCCCGGTTGTATTTCATGAACGATGATATTGACGGTCTGGGCAACAGGAACGAGTTTCTTCCGGTAGTTTTTGGGAAGCCCCTTGATCAGCGTGGCAATCTTTTCATGGAGAAGACCGGGGACGATCCAGTCCATCGAATCCAGCGGGACGGAGGACGTGAGGGTGGCGGGGACCGTGACGGTCACACCGTCTCTCGCGGTTCCGATATCAAAACGGTAGGTCAAGGGGAGGCTGGCGGTGCCCAGCGACAGTTCGTCAGGATATTTAACCAGTTCGTCCGCCGGGTCGTAACGGAGGAGGTCTTCCACGGTCATTTTCAGAAATGAGTCTCCTCCCTGTTCCCTGATCTTTTTCTGCAGTGTTCTGATATCATACACACCGGGGATGTGGCGCCGATAGAATTCGACGAGCGTCTCCTCATCGACAAGAATATCCCGTCGCCTGATCTTGTCTTCCATCGAATTAATTTTCTCGATAAGCTGCCGATTGTGAGAAATGAATGAGAAGGGCTTTCCGATTTCCCCTTCCACCAGAGCCTTTCTTATGAAGATGTCGGAAGCGTCGGCACCGTTGATGGAACCGTACAATACACGCCGTTGCGAAACGATGACCAGGCCGTAGAGAGAAACCTGCTCATACGCCATAACCGCCCCCCTCCGAGCGTCCCAGTGGGGTTCCGAATAGGTATATCGACAGAGGCTTGCCCCCACCTCTTCCACCCAGGTGTTGTCGATATTCGCTACCGTGCGGGCAAACCGTCGCGTTGTTTCCACTATCTCGGCCGCCACGATCCAGTTGCCCCCGCTGTTAAAGACACCGGAGCCCGGAAATATCATGACGTTTCCGCCCTTTGCTTTTTTATAGATATTTTTTTCTTCCCTGACGGCAATGTTTGACAGGTACCCGCTCACGATCGACCGATGAATTCCCATGTAACGCTCTTCGCCGGGAAGATTTTTCCTGTTTTGCGTATCCATGTTTTCCTCGTTGAGGATCATCGTGATCTGATCGTGAATGTCCTTCCATTCTCTCATTCTCTTGTATGAAAGAAAGTGTGACTTGCAGAATTTTCTCATCTTGCCTTGGGTCTTCCATGTATTCCATGCTTCGTGATAACGTTCCCAGATGGTAAGCAGAGTTATGAAGTCCGAGGAGGGATTCATGAAGGATTTGTGGATCCGATCGGCGTCAGCTTCCCTGTCGACCGGACGTTCCCGGGGGTTCTGCGTGCTGAGGGCGGACGCGATGACAAGCACATCTCCGGCACATCCTTCTTTCTGTGATTCGAGAATCATTCGGGATATTCTCGGGTCGATGGGCAGGCGGGCCATGGTCTTTCCTTTGACCGTGAGCCTGTACGAACCAGAGTGTTCCTCACTGCTGTTTTCCTTCCTCGCGGCATCAAGCTCTTCGAGGATATCGAAACCGTCTCGAATGTGCTTCACATGGGGGGCATCGATAAACGGAAAGGTGTGGATATCCCCGATCCTCAATGCCATCATCCTGAGAATGACCTCCGCAAGATTCGATCGGAGAATCTCGGGGATGGTGAACTGGGGGCGGCTTTCGTAGTCATCCTCTGAGAAGATGCGGATACATATGCCGTTCCTGACACGGCCGCACCGCCCTTTCCGCTGATCGGCGCTGCTTTTCGATATAGCCTGTATGGGAAGGCCGCTGGTGCGTGTTGCCGGGTTATACTGGGAGATCCGGGCGAGGCCGGTGTCGATGACATAGGTAATGCCGGGAATCGTGACAGACGTTTCGGCGACATTGGTGGCGACGATGATTTTCCGCCCCCCGGCGGGCGCGAAGACGCGGCGCTGCTCTCCCGCCGGAAGCCTCGCATAGAGCGGAAGGATGACAACATTTTTATAATTCCTCCCCGACAGCATATCACAGGTTTCCCGAATGTCCTGCTCCGTCGGCATGAAAATGAGAATATCTCCGCCTTCTCTCCGCTCCTTCATCAGGGCATCGACGGCGTTAACCGCCGCATCGACATATGACGGGTCATCATTGGTGACCGGCGTTTCATCCACAGGCCGGTACCGTACCTCGACGGGGTACATCCGTCCCGATACTTCG
This sequence comes from Deltaproteobacteria bacterium, assembly GCA_016936905.1. Taxonomy (GTDB): domain Bacteria; phylum Desulfobacterota; class Syntrophia; order Syntrophales; family UBA6807; genus DSDU01. The sequence goes on from JAFGWZ010000237.1 coordinate 18,284, forward strand.
ATCAGGGGGGCTCCGTCGAAGGAACGGGAAAATTTCTCCACGTCAATGGTTGCCGATGTGATAACCACTTTCAGGTCTCGTCGCCTGACGAGAAGACGTTTCAGGATTCCCAGGATAAAATCGATATTTACGGTCCGTTCATGTGCTTCATCAACAATGATAGTGTCGTAGTTGTTAAGGAATGGATCCGCCTGGGCTTCCATGAGAAGAACCCCATCGGTCATGATTCGTATATAATTGTCCCGGCTGCTCCGATCATCAAAACGGATCTTGTAGCCCACCGATTTGCCTATCGCCTGTCCCAGTTCCTCTGAGATGCGCTGTGATACCGTCGTTGCGGCGATACGTCGTGGTTGAGTGCAGCCGATGATGCCGTCGATGCCCCGGCCTGCTTCGATACACATCTTCGGTATCTGTGTCGTCTTACCCGAACCTGTCTCACCGGTGATAATGACGACGGGATGGTTTCTGATTGCCTGGATAATCTCATCTTTTTTGGAGAGAATCGGTAGTGCCTGAGGATAGACGAGAGGGGGAACCGATGTCCGTCTCTGAAATTTCAGGTTCATTGCCCGATCAAGAGACGTTTCAAGCCTTTGGAGTTTTTCAATGGCATGGTCGCGTAATCCCGTTTTTCTGTACGAGGCCATGATTCGTTCAAGCCGTTCCTCGATGACCCGCCGGTCGGCCCTCATTGTATGTTTACGCCGCGACCGGATGGAGCGGTACTTTTTCCCAATCTCATCAGATGATCTGTTTCCGTTGTGATCCATCACGACTGCCGTTATCCGTTCTTCAGTGACAAGCATAGCAGAAGCGACTGCCACAGGGATGGTTTCCCCGGGCGGTTGCCCTCATTCATTTTCACTTGGTCTATGGAGCTTTTTGATACATCATCGGCTTGCTCCAGGCAATTTCAAAACTCGACATTTGCCTTAAGCCTTGAGCCTTTTGCCCTTAGCCTTTATTACGAAGACCGCTCAAATGAATGAGGGCAACCGTTCGTGCCGTTTTCACTCCCCATGTTCATCGGTTCGGTGTGCTTTTTTGTTTAACGTTTCGAGAATATAGGGGAGAATGTGCTCTCTGTCAAGCGAGGGGACAGTGAAGCGCCGTTCCCCTTTTTCCGTTTCTCGATTTACGATATGCGTATTCGTAATACCCACTTCCCATAATAGGCTTGATTTTCTCGGGTGTGTGGTATAAATTTTTAACGTATATTTTTCCATGAAATCATAACAACTAATCAGGGAGGGAACATACAATGGCTGATGAGAAATCGTTGGATCAGGGAATAACGGAAGGAACGGAGCAGATCGTTGAAACCGCCGATGAAAGTGGAGCGGACCGGCAGTCGGCTCCATCCGGCAGTACCACCTTTGATAAGCCGCTGGATAAATATACCGTCAAGGAACTCAAGGAAATAGCCCTTGCCCTCGGGACGATCCAGGGGGTCAGCGCGATGAAGAAGCAGGAACTGGTTGACGCCCTGAAGGTCGCTTACGGAATGCCGTTAAAAAAAGAGAGGACCAGCGAAGTTGTCAGTATTCTGGATATAAAGAAACAGATCAGATCGCTCAAAAAGGAACTGGCGAGTCTGCATGAAGGTGGGGACCGTAATCCGGCGGTGCGGCTCCGGAAGAAAATCAGCAGACTGAAAAAGAAAACACGGCGAATGGCTCGGCAGCTCGGTTAATTTCACCAACTAACTCTCAGCATATTGAGGGGGTACGTTATGTTTGTCGGACGAAGAATGACCAGGAATTTGATCACGGTGACTCCCGATACCAGTATTCTCAAGGTGAAAAATCTCTTGAATCAATACAACATCGACCAGGTGCCGGTTGTGGAAGGAAAAAATCTTGTGGGGGTTGTTACGGACCGGGATATAAGGGAAAATTCGGCGTCTCCTGCAAGTACCCTCTCGATCCACGAGCTTAATTATCTCCTTTCCGAGATGAAGGTCGGAGAGATTATGACCAAAAAACTCTATACCGTTTCACCGGGCACGACGATTGAAGATGCCGTCTCGCTGATCAATGAAAAACGGGTCAATGCCCTGCCCGTTGTGGTGGGAAGGGAACTGGTAGGGATAATCACCACCTGCGACATGTTGAATGTGCTGCTCGAGGTCATGGGGGTGGGTACGCCGAGTGTGAGAGTTGAATTGACATTATCAAGCAGCATGGGGGAGATCAGGAAAATCGCGGGTATTGTCAACGATATGGGGCTGAGAATCATATCGATAGTCTCGACGATCAGCAGAGAAAAAGAAAACACCCGTACGACGGTGATAAGGGTCAATGCCAATGACAGCGCCGAACTCTGCCACCGGTTTGAAGAGGCTGGCTATTCGGTGACAACTGATTATAAGGTGGAGAAGTAAGCATAAGGGAAGTCTGAAAGAGGGGATGGAAGAACATGAAGTCTTCCATCCCCTCTTTTTTATTTATCCATCACACCAAGAACGGTGAAATAGCAGGAGCGGAGTCCGCTTAATTCGATAATCGGTCCAGCCTGAGACTATTTGTGAATTATGCGAATGCTGTCGATGTCGAAATCAGCATTCCTGCCGCGAATATAACTATGCCGACAGTGGCGCCTGCCGCGGTTGCAAAGAGGGGAGTTAATCCCATCATTACAAAACCGAGTGCAAATCTTGCTTCTCGTGCGTCCATATGATCCTCCCTATTTTGTCTTTTTTATGCTTACAGCAGAGATAACAGCTGTTTTTCGTGTAAACACGTTTTTCATGACCAGGCCAAGAACATCTACGGTATCATCGACTCCGATATCTTCCCCGGGTGACGTGAACATGATTACCCGGATGTGTCCCGTATCGTCTTTGATGAGAAAATGGGGTCTGTTCAACCATCTGAAACTGATCTTTCTCACCGTTCCGGATATTCTGACAGCCTGGCCTACCATGTCGAGACCGATGCGTTTCACCGGGTAGTGCCGTGCTTTTCCCTCATGAAATTGGCTGGCCTCCAAGAATGTCCTGCGGCTCATCCAACTCAGGGTGAGCGGAATAACCAAAAGCATAATAAGGCCGGGGATGGCGTACATCAGAAATGTTTCATCCCGAACCGCCATGTAGTGAAGCGCGACAGCAATCGCGCAAAGCGCAAATGTTACCCAGGCCGGTACAGACAAAAAGCATGCCTTTCTAGTCTTGCGGTACTTCTTTCCTGAACATGAGGAAGTACACGACGCCGATAAAAAGGAAACCGCCGAATATGTTTCCCACCGTCACAGGGAAAATGTTCCAGAACCAGACGTCGCTCCAGGCAAGGCCTCCATTTGCCGCCAGCAGGCCCCCGATTTTATCGACGACAGCAGGGTACCAGTCACAGAGAAATTTCCCCGAGGGGAGAAAATACATATTGGCCACGCAATGCTCAAACCCGGAGGAGACGAATGCCATGATGGGGAACCAGATTCCAAAGAACTTTCCGATGACATCGTCCGCCGTTATGGCCAGCAGGATTGCAATATTGACGAGGAAGTTACACCCGATGGCCTTCATAAAGCACGACCACACACCGGCGCCTCCCACTGCTTTGTAGGTAAGGATTTTTCCCACGGCGATATTAACGGCGGATATGCCGAAAGCGTTGACAGCCATGGTTCCGTCTGCCTGGCCAGTGACGAAAGGCCCCACACACATGAGATAGGCGTAAAAGAACGAGCCGATAATATTACCGATATATACCCAGAACCAGTTTCTCGCCACATCTCCCCATGAGGCCCGTTTCATCATTGCCGCCATGGGAACAATCATACAGTCTCCGGTAAAAAGTTCCATCCCGGTCAAAACGATGGCGATCAGGCCGACAGGGAAGACGGCGCCGCCGATCAGTTTGGCCATGCCCGGTCCCAGTTGTGCCGCCGTTCCGGTTACACAGACCGTGCAGAGCGCTCCACCGATCGCGATATATGCTCCCGCCATAAAGCCTCGGATAAGAAACTGAAAAACAGAGAGTTTTGACTTGTAGACTCCGGCATTTCCAACAAGAGCCACCATTTTTGCTGGTGCGTTAAAAGCCATAGTGATTCCTCCTGAATAGTTTTGATAATTTCTTATGCTTGTCGATGTATACACACGTTCTACAATTATGCACGGTAAGGGCAGTTGATTATCTTTTCAAATTCAAAACAATCATCTCCATTCCGTTACGATAATCGCTAATAAATAACGATTTGTTTAAAATATCGGTAGTTGTCATAGAGGACACTTTATACGGTTTTTCCTGATAAATATTGAGAATGCCTCATCAACTGACGAAAGCTTCTTTCACTTCTTTTTTCCAGAAACAAAGCAATTTGCCGCCATGGTTTTGAACCTGGATTAGTTCCCATTCGCTTTCACCCTCCGTGTCGAGGACACCTTTGAAGTGATCCATGCCTCCCGGAAGGCCGGTGACTTCACAAAAGCCCTTTTCATCGCATTCGATAAATTCGGGAGGGACAATGGCATCCAGGTCAATAATGGTTGTTTTGTACTTCCATCGTGGCATAGTGGTACCTCCTCATTGTGAAATATTTTAATTATGCCGCCTCAACCTTGACGGCGCACACTTTATATTCAGGAATCTTTCCTATGGGATCGAGAGCCGGATTCGTCAGCTTGTTCACCGCCACTTCACTAAAGTGGAAATTCATGAATATCGTCCCCTGAGGCGGGCTTTTCGTTATTTTAGCCTTTGCCGCAACCTTTCCGCGCCGGGATGTCACTTCAATTGTGGCTCCTTCATTAATACCCAGTTTTCTGGCGTCGTCGGGATTTATCTCAACCAGGCTCTCAGGAAAGCGCTCCACCAGGCCTTTTGCTCTCCGGCTCATCGTACCGGTATGGTATTGATAGAGCACGCGACCGGTCGAGAGAATGAACGGATACTCTTCATCGGGAAGCTCTGCAGGCGGTATATATTCTACGGCGTGGAAAAGGCCCCGCCCACGGGTAAACTGATCTTTGTGCAGGTATTGTGTTCCTGGATGATCCTCAGTGGGACACGGCCACTGCAGTCCTTCCTCTTCAATCCGTGAGTAAGTGACTCCGGCATAGCTTGGAGTCAGTGTTCTGATCTCGTTCATGATCTCCTCGGCGGAATCGTAGTTCATGGGATATCCCATTTTTGTTGCCAGTTCGGAGATGATTTGCCAATCCGGTTTCGCACTGCCCGGGGCATCAACAGCTTTTCTTACCCGCTGAACTCTCCGTTCGGTATTGGTGTAGGTTCCATCCTTTTCGGCAAAACATGCTGACGGTAAAACGACATCTGCCAATTCACCGGTTTCATTAAGGAAAATATCCTGGCAGACGAGAAAATCAAGTTTTTTAAGGGCCTTCTCGAGGTGAGTGGTGTCGGGATCACTCATCATCGGATTTTCTCCCATTATGTAAAGCGCCTTAATTGTGCCTTCCAGCACGGCATCGGGCATCTCGGTCACCGTCAGCCCGGGCGTTCCCGACAAGGAAACGTTCCACGCCTTTTCGAATCTTGTCCTTGCGTCGTCATTGGCAACTTGTTGATATGCCGGGAACACGTTGGGCAGGGCTCCCATATCACATGCGCCCTGAACATTATTCTGCCCTCGCAGGGGATTCACTCCTCCACCGGCAATCCCGATGTTGCCGCAGAGCATAGCAAGGTTGGCGCACGATTTAACATTGTCCGTCCCGGTCCAGTGCTGGGTAATACCCATGGCATAGAGAATAGCTGCCTTATCAGCCTCTGCGTACATCCTGGCCGCCCGCTTGAGGTCTTCTGCAGGTACGCCGGATATCTCTTCAACGTATTCAGGAGTATATTTTGCCACCACTTCCTTGAGAGCATCGAATTGTTCCGTGCGGGTGTCAACGTATTCCTTGGCGTAAAGGTTTTCGCCGATGATTATATTCATCAGGCCGTTCAGTACGGCCACGTCGGTTCCCGGTTTCTGGCGAAGCCAGATGTTCGCGTATTTTACGAGACCGATTTCGCGCGGATCAATGACGATGAGCTTGGCACCGTGTTGGCGGACCGCCCGTTTTACCCTTGCGCCGATCATGGGATGGTTCTCGGTGGTGTTGGTTCCCGTTGCAAGGATGACATCTGTGAATTCAATCTCCTCGATTGAATTCGTCATGGCTCCGCTTCCGAAGGCAGCGGCCAGACCGGCCACTGTAACGGAGTGTCAGAGACGGGCACAGTGATCGACGTTATTTGTACCGATCACTCCGCGCATGAATTTCTGAAAGAGATAATTTTCCTCATTTGTGCAACGTGCCGATGAAAAACCTGCGATACTATCAGGTCCATGTTCCCCTTTTATGGAAGTTAATTTTTCGGTGATCAATCCAATGGCTTCCTCCCAGCTCGCTTCGGTCAGCTTTCCGTTCTTGCGGATGAGAGGTGTCGTCAGACGGTCAGGATCGTCGATGAAATCGATTCCGAACCGGCCTTTAACACAGAGACTGCCCAGATTCGGATTTCCATAATTTCGATTCCCGGTCACCTTAATGATTTTTCCCTTGTGGATATTGAGGTCGATCTGGCAGCCTACTCCGCAATAGGGACAGGTAGTACGAACTTTTTCGAGTTCCCATGGCCGTCCCGCGAATCGAGCCTGCTTGAAGGTAATGGCACCGACGGGACAGGCATCGGCACATTCGCCGCAGAAAACACAGTCAGAACTGAAGTAATCCATATCGAAGGCCGGACCGACTTTGGAACGGGAGCCCCGCCCCGAGAAATCGAGGACTTCATTTACCTGGATTTCGTTACAGGCTCTGACGCATCGACCGCATAGAATGCATTTATTGAGATCCCGCTGGATCATGGAATTCGTATCTTCTTTCGGATATCCCGGCGGTTCGATAGTGAACCGAGGTTGTTCGATTCCAAGATAGTAAATCAGATCCTGAAGTTCGCAATTGCCGTTTTTCTCACAGGTCAGGCAGTTATGGTCACCCGAAGCCCACAGGAGTTCAACCACCAGCTTCCGAGCTTCCCTGATCCTGTCACTGTCAGTTGTGACGACCATTTCCGGACTGACCGGCATCGCACAGGCAGCGACGAGAGAGCGTGCATTCTCAACATCGACAACACACACGCGGCATGCACCCACATTCGTCGTTCCCTTGTAGTAACAAAGTGTCGGGATATAGATGCCGTTTTCACGCGCCACTTCCAGTATGGTCTGTTCCGGCGACGCCTCAATTTCCCGTCCGTCAATAGTGATCTGAAATTTCTCGGCCATTTTTTTCTCCTTTCCTTAAGACTGTTACAGCCTAAAACTCATCGGAGCGGTGTCGGCTATCATCTGGCGGTATCACGCTTCAATCAACAAGGTATCTGAGATGCATCGAGCTCGAGAGGAGAAGCTGTCAAAACAGCTCCGGGTTCGTAATAACGTATGCTCTCTAAAACGACCCTTGTCCTTTCTTTGTGATGTGTAGTGCCGGATATGATTTTTGCCTATACCTTTCTCATTTATATCGAATCATTAGAACCGTCAAGACAGTATCATCAAAGATACTATATTAAGAGTGTGTGCGACCTTACCCTGTTTTTTGAATTTTTTCAAGTGTTAGAAACATGAAATGCCCTCGACGGTAACAAGTCTGTTGTCGAAAAGTTGTTTCGATGAAGTGGAATGATTCTCATTATGAATGATCATCATTGACAGCTGAAAGAAAGACGTGTAGCATACCACTTCATGGTGGTGTGGAGCCATAAAATGCTTGATTTATGCGGCGGTATGTAATAAAGAGGACCGCACTTTTAATTTTGCAATGACTCCTTGCCCGGTTTTGTGTATCCGGGATAGAGAGCCGAGAGGAGGTAACAATTTGAGAAGGTACGAAACAATATTCATTACCCGTGCCGACATGACGTCGGAGAACATGGACGGCATTGTCGAGCGTTACAGAAACCTTGTTTCTTCATTAGGCGGTGTTGTTGTCAGGGTCGAAAACTGGGGCAAGAGGAAACTGGCATATCTCATTAAGAAACAGCGGCACGGCCATTACATCCTGGTTAATTTTGTCGCCGACGATAAGGTCCTCGCCGAGTTTGAGAGAAATCTGAAATTTGACGAAGATGTATTGCGGGCCCAGTCGGTGAGGCTCAGTGATAAAGTCGACATGAACGAAATTGAGCAGGAAATTGCTGAAGCCCGGAAAAAAGAAGAAGCGGATTCATTGCGGGCTGAGGAGAAAGAGAAACAGTCACAGGATGTTTCGGAGGAGGTGGCTGAGTCCGATACGGAACCCCCGGTGGA
>JAFGWZ010000238.1 GCA_016936905.1 Deltaproteobacteria bacterium
ACGGAAATTACGAGGGAATGCTGTCGATTCTCAGTAATCCGCCGGCGGCATCGGACAGGTGGACCAGCCGGGCGGCCCGGCATCTGAAAGCGCACGTGGCGTCTCTCGGCGATGAGCGCACCTACGCCAGCCGTGACCGGTATAAACGGGCGGTGATGGATGTCAACAGGATCCTGACCGTCGCGGCCAGGCATCAGGGCATTACCATCAGCCTTGGGAATTATCAGGATGCCGCTCTCTCACCCGTAAGGAGCTCTGATCTTGTCAGGGCTGCAGAAACTCCTGAAACAAATCCCTTCTACCCCTATTTCTCTGCACGACTGCGAACCCTCATAGAAGAAGAAACACCCCGGATAATCGGGTTTTCTCTTACGTACCTCAGCCAGGCGCTCTGCACCTTTGCAATGATCGGCTACCTGAAATCGATCGCCCCGGAGATATCGACCGTCGTCGGTGGAGGACTGGCAACATCGTGGATAAGAAGCCCCGGGTGGAACAATCCCTTCTGCGGGCTGATCGACAGGATGGTCGCCGGACCCGGTGAAGCTGCCCTGTTATCCCTGGCCGGCAGAGACTATTCCGGCGATGGCGCCCCACCCGATTACGATGATTTCGCCGCCGTCCCCTACCTGTCACCGGGGTTTATCCTCCCCTACAGCGCATCACGGGGATGTTACTGGAATCGCTGCTCATTCTGCCCCGAAAGGGCGGAGGGGAATACCTATAAGCCCGTTCCGGTAAAACGGGTGACCGACCACCTTGCCCGGCTCACACAGGAGCTTCATCCGTCACTCATCCATATCGTCGATAATGCCATCAGTCCCCGCCTCCTCGAAGAACTGGTGCTCCATCCGCCGGGAGCGCCATGGTACGGCTTCGTCCGGGTACTGCCGCAGTTCGCCGATGCCGATTTCTGCCGTGCCCTGAAGGTGTCGGGATGTGCCATGCTGAAACTGGGCATCGAATCGGGGGATCAGGGCGTCCTTGACAGCCTGGAAAAAGGAATAGAGATCGCCGAGGCATCCCGGGCGCTGACCGCCCTGAAAGCGGCGGGGATCGCCACATACGTCTATCTCCTCTTCGGAACACCGGCGGAAACGGAGCGGGAGGCCCGCCGGACCCTCGAATTCACAGTGAAACACAAGGACGCAATAGATTTTCTGAATGTCGCCATCTTTAATCTCCCCGCCCACAGCATCGAAACTGAAACGGTGAGAACGGGGGATTTTTACGACGGCGACCTGTCGCTCTACAGGAGCTTCATTCATCCCAGGGGCTGGGACAGGAAGAAGGTGAGACACTTCGTGGAGAAAGAATTCAAAAAACATCCCGCGGTTGCACCGATCATGAGGAACGACCCTCCCATCTTCACGTCCAACCACGCGCCTTACTTCGTTCTGATGGAATAGGGCTCAGATACACTCGATCGTTTCTCCCCGGTCCGTCGCGGATGCTTACCGCCCGACGGCCACCACCCACAGGACGCAGAGAAAGAGGACGGAGATGAGAATCAGCTGGAGCCGAAAATGACGGACCCATTTCTCACGGTCGTCGAGGTGCTTTTCATTAAAACCGGTCAGTTTGAATAAAAACGGGTGATTCTTTTTCGTGCTGTGGTGAGATTCGTATATCCTTCCGGCAGATATCCAGAAGAACAGCATGACTGCCGCCAAGGCTATAATGACGATAATCAACTCAGACAGCAAAGGATAACCTCCCCCTGCGGCAACGCCGCGGACATATAAAAACGGCGGACATGGCGGCTTTTTCGAACAACCGGCCCGCCGTCTCATGAAGCACAACTGTGCCCCAACAAAACGGCTGCTGAATATCACCCCGGGATTGCCCCGTCAAGTCGATTATCGACAAAGGATCTCACACCACGCTTCACTTACACACCAGGTGCTATTACCTGTCACCGGGCAAAGGAAGGGACAACGGTGATGGCCCGACCGACGACATCGTCGACGACCGCCTGGAGCCACGCCGTTCCCGCCGCTTTCTCCTCCCGGTTTAACGTCTGGATGATGGCGATATAATCATCGCCCTTTTCGGCGCGTTTCATCTTCATCACCCGGAGAAAGGCATCCATCATGTCAAATTCCGCATTTTTCTCATGTTCCCCGGTGAAACATTCAAGAAGTTCACTCCACCGGGAACACAGTTCCTCCTGCTGTTTCAGAACAGATTCCTTTGTGCTTCCGGCGAGAGTTGTCTTCCCGATCTCAATCGAGCGGGCCATTTTTTCAGAGAAGGCTTCAAAACGCTTCAGCCGCTCTCCCAGGGCCATGTCCAGCTTTTCAACCGCCCCTTCATAGAGAGCGGCGCCGGACCCGGACGACTCGAAGAAGGGACGGCGGACGTGAGCGTACCATTCCTTCAGCGCCAGCAGGTTCGCCAGGTAGCAGATATTGTTGTACACCCGCCTGCGGACATCTCCGTACCAGCCGGGATGAAAGTCTTTTTCCATCTCACGATCGGCGCTGCCGAGAAGTTTTCCTCCGTCGACGCAATCGTCACGGTAGACGGTGCCGGCAGCGATAACCGTGCCGTAACCGATCCTGACAGGCCCTACCATCCCCCCCTGTCCGCCGAGAAAGATCGGCGGCTGGTCGAGCATGACGCCCCGGGGCACATCACCGATGAGCGAGGCCGTCGCTTTGTCCTGGTTCGGCGTATAATTGAAATGAATGTATGAGCTTCCCACTTCGCTGTGGTTTTTTCTGCTCGTACCTCCTGCCATGAAACAGTCACAGAAGTTGATGAGACTGCCGAGGGTAACGAAGGGAAAGAGAATCGTCTGCTTGAGGCCGACGGTGTGGCTTCCGTTGGCTTCTTCTTCCAGGATGCAGCCTTCCCGCACCTGAGCGCCAAAGGCCATGTTCGCCTTTTCAAGAAACGTCGATTCCTTGAAGTAGCCCCCCTTCAGTTCAACCGACGGGCCGAGCTGACAGTTTACCACCGTCACCGGGGCTTCGTGCCCCAGTTTCGTCCCCGATGAAATCATTGTGCGGGAGCCGTAAAGCTTTGTTCCGCTGTACAGGACTGTCCCTTCGCCGGAGATCCTGTCGATATCCACATCATCGCCGATTTCCACGGCATACGGATTGGGAACCTTCACCCCTTTTTCCATCAATCGAACAACCGCATCCGCAATTTTACCGTCTTTCATAGACAAACTCCCTGTTTTTTTATTGTCCCATCGGGGCAAGGAAAAATCGCCGCCCCAGGGCGAAGACACAAGTTTGACCGTTGTATGAAACGGCTAGAGGTCGGGGAAACAAAGGTTATCAGACTGGTGTCTGCGGATAAAAAAATCATTTGAGAGGTCTTCGTAACAAAGGCTAAGGGCAAAAGGCTCAAGGCACAGGGCCTTGTTCGAGTTTTGGAATTGCCTGAAGCAAGTTGTAGATTTATCAAAAAGACCCCGGTGACCCAGTGGAAATGATTTTTTTATACCAATGGTCTGACCTCCTCTAATCGCGCACTGCCGAACCATGTCCCGTTTACGGTTTTCCGGCCGGCGCCGATTCCATCTTTTTTATGGTGATCAGCAACGCCGTCAGCGCCGCCTGGGTCATTCCCGGTATCCGCCCGGCCTGGCCTATCGACGCCGGCGCCACCTCGGCGAGTTTCTTTCTCAGCTCATTGGACAGGCTCGGAATGGCGGAATAATCCATACCGGCAGGAATTTTCTTTTCTTCC
>JAFGWZ010000029.1 GCA_016936905.1 Deltaproteobacteria bacterium
AGATGTCGAGATCCCTCAAAACAGAACAGGCGACACCGAGCTGCCCTCTTCCGCCGTCAACAACGATCAGGTCAGGGATATCCTTTTTATGCCGATATCGCCGCCCGAGCACTTCGGACATCATGGCATAGTCGTCGGCACCATCGACCGTCTTGATTCTGAACCTCCGGTATCCCGCCGTGTCGGGGCGCCCGTCGATAAATGTCACCATGGAACCCACGGCTGAGCGGCCGCCGATATTCGAGATATCAAAACACTCGATGCGCCGCGGCATTGCCCGGAGATGTAACCGTTCCATCATCGCCCGGAGTGTCTGTTCCTCCTCAATGGATGAGGTTTTTTCTGCCAGATACGCCGTTTTCGCGTTACTGTCCGCCATGGTAAGGATGCGCTTCCGCTCCCCTTTTCGGGGGACAATAATGGATACTCTTTGGCCCTTCCTCTTCTCTATCAGCCACTCTTCAATGACCGATCGGTCTTCAACCTGCTCGGGGATGATGATCTCCCGTGGAATAAAGACCTCTCGGTCGTAGTACTGTTTAAGCACAGATGAAACGACCTCTGTTGATCCGGCACCGGTTCTGATGAGGGGAAAATCCTTTTTGCCGGTTATCGCCCCGTTCCTCACATAGAGGAGGCATATCCGGACGTGGTCTCCGTCCCTGAAAAGGCCGAAGACATCCCGATCCGTCATCGATGGTGAAACCATCATCTGTTTTTCCAGAGTCACCTTGATGGCCCGGATTCTGTCTCTGATTTCCGCGGCCTCCTCGAAGTTCATTGCATTGGAAGCGTCTTGCATTCTCGTTTTCAGTTCTGACAGCAGCCTGGTTCCCCTGCCGCCGATAAAGAGAACGGCCTCCCTGACAACCGCTTTATAGTCCCGTTCCGATACGAGCCGGCAGCACGGCGCCAGGCACCTCTTGATCTCGAATTCCATGCAGGGCCGCCCCCTGTTTCTGAACTGACTGTCCTTGCAGGTTCGGAGGGGGAATACCTTCTGAAGGAAATCGAGGGTTTCCTTTACGGCACCGCTCGAAGCATAAGGACCGAAATAGGTGGCGCCGTCCTTTCTGACCCGCCGCACCAGTTGAAACCGCGGGAATGGTTCGCCGAGGTCAATGCGGATGCTGAAATAGTTCTTGTCGTCTCTCAGGGTGACATTGTAGCGGGGACGGTGCTTTTTAATCAGCTCATTTTCAAGGATCAACGCTTCCTTTTCGTTCTCCGTAACGATGATATCGACGCTGTGGACCCGAGACAGGAGAAACGGTATCATTGCGCGGGAGTCCCGCCCGGCAAAATATGAACGAACCCTGGTTCTCAGATTTTTCGACTTCCCCACATACACAATCCCGCGCCGCGCATCCCGCATGAGGTACACCCCCGACGCGGCAGGAATGCTGTTGACATTTTCCATCAGCCTTTCTTTCGTATTGTTCATACCGACCATACCCTCGCACCATGTCCCGTGAGCATCACTTCCAGAGGGATATCTCCATTTCCATCCGGGACAGTTCCCTGATCCTGTCTCTCAGCCGAGCCGCCGTTTCAAATTCCAGGTTCTTCGCCGCATCCTTCATCTGGGCTGTCATTTCCCGTATCGCAGCCGCGATGTCTTCTTCCAGTTCATATGGCTGCACCGTATCGGAAACAGACGGCACGGTGACATAATCGGACTCGTAAACCGAGGAGAGGACATCATCGAGCGATTTCGTTATCGTTTCAGGGGTAATACCGTGTTCCTCGTTATACCGCTGCTGCCGTTCCCTCCGGCGGAATGTCTCGTCCCGGCAGGCCTTGATGGACTTCGTGAGTTCATCGGCATACATGATGACCTGGCCGTTCACGTTTCGCGCCGCTCGGCCACTCGTTTGCATGAGCGAACGTTCGGAGCGCAGGAATCCCTCCTTATCTGCATCGAGGATCGCCACCAGTGACACCTCGGGAATGTCGAGCCCCTCCCGCAGCAGATTGACGCCGATGAGAACGTCATAGTCCCCACGCCTGAGATCTCTGATTATCCTCACCCGTTCCAGTGTCTTTATATCCGAATGAAGATATCGGACCCTGATCCCGAGGCCCTGGTAATAATCGGCAAGGTTCTCCGCCATTCGCTTCGTCAGGGTAGTGACGAGGACCCGTTCTCCCGCCTCCACCCGCCGTTTTATCTGGCCGATCAGGTCGTCAACCTGATGCCGGGCGGGATGAATAACAACGTCGGGATCCATCAATCCCGTCGGCCGGATAATCTGCTCAACGACTCTCCCCCCCGATGCCTTCAGTTCATATTCCGCCGGCGTGGCCGACACGTAGATCCGTTGCTGGGTAAACCCTTCGAATTCGGAGAACATGAGCGGCCGGTTATCGAGGGCAGAGGGGAGGCGGAACCCGTGTTCCACGAGCGTCTCCTTGCGGGATCGATCCCCGTTATACATGGCCCGCACCTGAGGTATGGTGGCATGGCTCTCGTCAACAACGATCAGCGCATCCTCCGGCAGATATTCCATCAACGTCGGCGGCGGTTCGCCGGGCTGACGGCCGGTGAGGTGGCGGGAATAATTTTCGATCCCCTGACAGTAGCCCATTTCTTCCATCATTTCGATGTCAAATCTCGTTCTCTGCTCCAACCGCTGGGCCTCAACAAGCTTTTTCAACCCTTCAAGGTGCCTGAGCCTCTCTTCCAGCTCGGTCCTGATCGCGTCGATAGCCCGCCTCATCGTCGCCTTTGTTGTGACATAATGGCTTCCGGGATATATGGTTATCTTCGACAGGCTGCTTAATTTCTTCCCCCGAAGGGGATCAACAACGGAGATGCCGTCAATGATATCGCCGAAAAATTCAACCCTGATCACCCGGTCATCTTCATAGGGGGGAAAGACCTCGACAACATCTCCCCGGACTCGAAACGTGCCCCGGTGAAAATCAACATCGTTTCGCTCGTACTGGATGCCCACCAACTGTTTCAGCAGGTCATTCCTGTCGAGTTCCATCCCTTCACGGAGAGCCACAAGAAGCCCGTAATACTCGTCGGGAGATCCTATGCCGTAGATACATGACACGCTGGCGACAATGATCACGTCCCGCCGCTCGAAGAGAGACCGCGTCGCCGAGTGCCTCATCCTGTCTATCTGGTCATTGATCGCCGCGTCTTTTTCAATATAGGTGTCGGTGCTCGGAATATAGGCCTCCGGCTGATAGTAGTCATAATAACTGACAAAGTACTCAACGGCACTCCCGGGAAACAGGGTCTTGAATTCATTGTACAGCTGCGCGGCAAGGGTCTTATTGTGAGCGATGACAATCGTCGGCCGTTGCGTTTTTTCTATGACATTAGCGATGCTGAACGTCTTTCCCGAACCGGTCACGCCAAGCAGAACCTGATGCCGCACCCCTCGATTAATGCCCTCGACCAGACCATGGATCGCTCCCGGCTGATCCCCCCGAGGCTTGAATTCAGTAACGATTTTTAATGGTGCCATGTAATTCCTTGCATTATTACGTGAGAATGATTATGGTAGACGGCGATTATAGAAATATTTCAACGGTCCTGGCAAGGGTTTATAGCGATAGACTCCTGTGTATTAATTACGTCTTGACAAGACTCTCCATCTATGATCTAAGATTTTAGTTTATATAACTCTTACGGGGTTCATTCAATGAAAAAGAACTTGACAAACAAAAGCAACCTTAAAAGGAAGAGAACTCACGGTTTTCGTGCCAGGATGGCCACCAAAGGAGGGCGTCTGGTCTTGAAACGGAGAAGGGCCAAGGGAAGAAAGCGGCTTACCGTGTAGGCGGTGACGTCAGGTATCACCGTGATGATCGGGAAAGAGGGTATGATCCGGCCGGTATGGAATGGGAACATTTACATTCGAAAAACATGAACGAATAAAAAAAAGAAAAGATTTCCTGAGAACATACGAAGACGGAACACGGATCAACTCAAAACATTTCATCGTAATCCTGAGTCGCAACCAAGGGGGATACAGGAGGCTGGGAATAACGGTAACCAGAAAAACAGGAAACGCTGTTACGAGGAACAGAACAAAACGTTTGTTGCGAGAATTTTTCAGACTGAACAAAGAGACGTTACCAGATTCACTCGATATAGTCATCATTGTCAAGAAAGGCATCCCGTTCCTCACGTATAAAAATATCTATGAGGAGTTGGAAACTCTCTTTAAGGAGAGTCATCATATAACAGAATGACACATGTTCTGAAAAAGGTGTTTCTCTTTCTTATACGGTTTTACCAGATCACTATATCACCACTTTTTCCTCAAAGTTGCCGTTTTTATCCCACATGCTCAGAGTACGCCATAACAGCAATTAACAAGTATGGTCCGATCAAGGGATCATATCTCAGCGCCCGGCGCATTCTGCGGTGCCACCCGTTTCATCCCGGCGGTTACGATCCCGTCAAGTAAAAAATCGGGGACTATAACGGAGGATTCTTAATGGACAAGAGGACATTGCTCGCAATCGTTCTATCGCTTGCGCTCGTGATGGGGTACCAGTATCTTTTCGTCAAAAAGCAGGTGCCTGAACAACCGGCAGCGACAGCCCCGTCGAACAGTACCGCCGAAACAACGGCCGGGCCGGTGACGGGGGGAAAAAGCATCCCCGAATCTCCGCCCGCCCTCGACCAGCTACTGGTAAAAACAGGCGATGTCCTGGCCGCCGGCAAGGAGATCTCTGTGGAAACTCCCCTGTACAGCGCCGTTTTCTCCACCCGGGGAGCGACCCTCACCTCCTTCAAGCTGAAGAATTACCGTCAGGATCTGGCGGAGAACTCGCCACCGGTGGAACTGGTGCATATAAAGGGAGACATGGAATACCCGCTGAACATCTCATTTCCTTCGTCGAGCATCAATCTCGATCCAACGGTGATATACGAAACCGATGAGAAGGCAATTGATCTCGCCGGACAGACGAACAATGAAGAACGGATCGTTTTCTCCAAAAAATATCCCGGTGAAGTACAGGTAGATAAGATTTATACCTTTCGCGGGGACGCCTATACGTTCGACCTGACCGTGGCGATTACGAACTTGTCGGACACAATATTGAAACAAAGCGCTCTCTTGAGCTGGAACGAATATGTTGACCCCGAGGAAGAGGGAAGCAGGTATGTTCATGAAGGACCCATATCCTTTGTCAAGAACGATCTCGAAACGGAAAAGGTGAAAAAACTGGACGAGACGAAGGTGCTCGGCCCCGACGTGTCATGGGGTGGATTCGAAACCAAGTACTTTATCGCTTCGGTGATTCCCCAGCAGCCGTCGCTGACAAACCTGGTCATCTCAAGGGATCGAAACAACGTCGTTTCCGTCGCTCTCGACGGTCCGAAGAACATCATCCTTCCCGGCCAGTCGGGAACCTTTAAGTATACCGTGTACCTCGGGCCAAAGGAATATGATACCCTCAAGGCCGAGGGCGTGGGGCTGGAAAATTCCATCGATTACGGTTCATGGATAAAATGGCTTGCCCTTCCGCTGCTTTACATCATGAAGTTCATCAACAACTACATCGACAATT
The DNA here is from genome assembly GCA_016936905.1 of Deltaproteobacteria bacterium. Lineage (GTDB taxonomy): Bacteria > Desulfobacterota > Syntrophia > Syntrophales > UBA6807 > DSDU01. Next base: position 5,542 of record JAFGWZ010000029.1, read on the forward strand.
ACGGTGTGGCGATCATCATCCTGACGATTCTCGTGAAAGTGCTGTTCTGGCCTCTGGGCAACATCAGTTACCGATCCATGAAGGGGATGCAGAAACTGCAGCCGGAGATCACGAAGCTCAGGGAAAAATACAAGGATGACAAACAGCGGCTGAACCAGGAGGTCATGGGACTCTATAAGATCCACAAGGTGAACCCCATGAGTGGCTGTCTTCCCATGCTGATTCAGCTCCCTGTTTTTTTCGGTCTGTACAAGGCGCTGCTCTATTCGATAGAACTTCGCCACGCCCATTTTTTCCTCTGGATCCAGGATCTTTCGGCGAAAGACCCCTATTACATAACACCACTGGTCATGGGGGCCACCATGTTCCTGCAGCAGAAAATGACGCCCACCCCCGGCGGGGATGATATGCAGCAGAAAATGATGATGTGGATGCCTGTTGTGTTCACATTCCTGTTTTTAAACTTCCCCTCCGGACTGGTTATATATTGGCTCTTCAATAATATTCTGAGCATCGGCCAGCAACACCTGGTAAATAAGAGAATGTCCTGAAACGAGGTAGCAGTATGGATAGAAAAATAGTGGAACTGGAAGGAAAAACCATCGATGAAGCCATCGAAAAGGCATGCGAAGAATTCGGCGTACCCCGGGAAAAACTGAACATCGAGATCGTCAACGAAGGATCATCCGGTTTTCTGGGGATCATAGGATCAAAGAAAGCTTCCATCAGGGCCAGCATCATGTCTCTCGATCTCGCAACGGAGACCGCTCTCGACGACGAACAGAAAGCACCGCCGGAACAGCCTCAGGCGCAAGCCGAGACCGGGGAAGACGATGGTGAATCGGCAGCGGCCCGGGCACAGGAAGTCCTGGAAGGCGTTCTTCAACGTATGGGGCTGGATTTCCCCGTCCAGATCAAGGAAACCCATGAAACCATCACGCTCCGAATCGAAGGCGACGGCAGCGGGCTCTTAATCGGCAAGGGGGGACAGACCCTCGACGCCCTTCAATATATAATCACGAAAGCGACAAACAAAAACGGCAAGGAACGGAAACGGATCATTCTCGACACTGAAGACTATCGAATGAGACGGGAAAAAACGCTGATCGCCCTGGCCGAAAAACTGGGACAAAAGGCAAAACGGACGAAAAAGCCCGTAACCGTCAATCCCATGAACGCCCATGACCGAAGGATCGTTCACCTCGCCCTGCAGGATGACAAACAGCTCATGACCAAGAGCCGCGGTGACGGCAACTACAGGAAGATCATCATCCTGCCGACGAAGAAAAACTGAATCGTAACTCGTATATCGCTACGCAGGGTCCGGGGCCGTGAGGTGACGGCGGTTTATCAACCATGAAACGTTAAGAGGCTGTAAAAAAAATCTGAGGCTGTTAAAAAATGTCCGGATGCAAGGCTCCCGAAAGCCTGAGGAACGAGTCGTACTGATAGTACGTCGCAGCGAGATTGTCCTCGCGAAAGCGGGGAAAGGTTGGAGGGAACGCAGCAGGCCGGCGTTTGGGGGCAGCATCCTACCACCATGACGCATAAAG
>JAFGWZ010000239.1 GCA_016936905.1 Deltaproteobacteria bacterium
AACCGGGTTAAAAATATTCCTTGACATTACGTGTGTGACTCATTATATTCACAAGAAAGTTAGATGAATCTAACTAGTGTTTTTTAATGTTCTGGCGACGATAACCGCAATAGTAGGGAAGGATCGGAAAAATGAATATCAGCTCAACAATGGAAGATTATCTCGAAACTATCTTCGAGCTTGAAAGCGACAATGAATATGTTCGTGTCAAGGACATCGCGCATAAGATGAATGTCAAGCTTCCCACCGTTACAAGTATGCTGAATAGCCTCCAAAAAAGGAGTCTCGTCAGTCACGAAAAGTATGATCATGTGGAACTGACTCGAAAAGGGAGGAAGATAGCGAAAGAAGTCTACCGATCCCATACTATGATAAAAAAATTCCTGATGGATGTATTGAACATAGATGCGAAAACGGCAGATGAAGATGCCTGTAAGATGGAACACGCGGTGAGTTCCGAGACCCTGGAGCGGATCGTAACATTTATGGAATTCATAGAAGAATGCCCTCGGGGAGGTTCGGACTGGTTAAAGAATTTTGACAGGTATCACAAGCACGGCCGCTCAGATGAAAAATGTCTGGAACGGATGAAGGATTTTGAAAAACAATACAGCGCGGAAATTAAGAAAATTGAGAATAAATTGACATAAATTTTTTTGGGAAAAGAGTTAGGTATGTCTAACTTTATTGAACGTGAAACAGTGAGTGGTTCCCCATGATTAATAAAATGCAGCATCTCAGTCACGTAGCGCCCGGGAAGACGGTAAAAATAATTTCACTGGCCGGCGGCCGTGGCTTTCATGCCCGCCTGGTCTCTATGGGCCTGATTCCCGGGTCGGTCATCAAGGTGCTGAGCCAGGCCATGATGGGGACGCACATTATTGCCCATGGGGGTTGCCGCCTGGCAATAGGAAGAGGAATGGCACACAGAATCATTGTTTCTGAACAACAGGAAATTATTACAGCGGGAGGATTATCGGATGACCATTCTCAACATGCGTGAAATGAAAGAGAATCAATCGGGGAAGATTACTGCCGTTAATGTGAGGGGTGAGCTTGGAAGGCGAATACGTGACATGGGGCTCGTGCCGGGCACGGAGGTTAAAGTGCTCGGCCGGGCACCTCTTTTTGATCCGGTGGCTCTCAGAGTTATGGGTTTTACTCTGACCCTCCGGAATAACGAGGCGGATTATATAGACGTGGAGGTTGAATAACATGGAAACAACGGTAGCGCTCGCCGGAAATCCTAATTCCGGGAAAACATGTCTCTTTAACGAGTTGACCGGTGCGCGGCAGCACGTGGGTAATTACCCCGGTGTGACAGTGGAGAAAAAGGAAGGGAAATTTACGCGGAACGGACACACGATCCACATTGTCGATCTTCCGGGAACGTACTCGCTTACCGCCTATTCAGTGGAAGAAGTTGTGGCACGGGATTTCCTGGTGAATGATCGGCCCGGCGTGGTTATAGATATCGTTGACGCGTCGAATCTGGAGCGGAACCTCTATCTCACCGTTCAATTTCTTGAAATGGGCTTTCCCATGGTCATCGCGCTTAACATGGGCGATGTGGCGAAAAAGCGGGGGATAGACATTGACATAGAGAAACTTTCTATACTTCTCGGAGTCCCCGTTATTCCGACGATCGCGAGGACAGGGAATGGTAAGGAAGACTTAATGGACGCGGCGATCCGCATCGCGCAGGAGGAGAAACAGCGGATGCCCCTTATCGTATCATATGGGGATGACATCGATGGCGCTCTGATTGAGATGGAAGAGATAATAAATACCAATGTTTTCTTGACTGGCACGTACCCGGCGCGGTGGATTGCCCTCAAATACCTTGAAGGCGACGAGCAGATAATGTCAAAGGGACAGAAACGAAATCCCGGCGTATCGAAACAGCTCGAAAACATCACAGGGCGTGTCTCCGATCATTTGCAGAAAACCCTCAACATATACCCCGAAGCGATCATAGCCGATCATCGCTTCGGATACATCAACGCGCTTGCAAGGCAGGGTGTCATCACGCTGCGGGACAGCCATGATCGGCTTTATACGTCTGATAAAATAGACAAGGTTGTGACAAACCGGTTTCTGGGTCCGATCATCATGATCGGCGTGTTGATGGGATTGTATCACTTCACGTTCACCTACAGCGAGGTCCCCGTCGGCTGGCTCGAGAGCTTTTTCGGCTGGCTCGGCAACGCGGTGTCAACCCATATGCCCGACGGGCTTCTGCGATCGCTCGTCATTTCAGGAATTATTGACGGTGTCGGCGGCGTCCTCGGATTCGTGCCGTTGATCATGTTCATGTTTTTCGGCATCGCCCTCCTTGAGGATTCGGGGTATCTCGCCAGGGTTGCCTTCATGCTCGACCGGGTATTCAGGGTTTTCGGTCTCCATGGAAGCTCCGTTATGGCATATATCGTATCGGGCGGAATCGCAGGCGGTTGTGCCGTCCCCGGAGTGATGGCGACACGCACTCTGAAATCACCGCGGGAACGATTGGCGACGCTGCTCACGGCTCCTTTCATGAACTGCGGCGCTAAGCTGCCCGTCTTCGCACTTCTGATAGCGGCCTTTTTCGAAAAGCATGAGGCGATGATGATGCTGGTTATTACACTCATTTCATGGATGGGCGCCCTGCTGATCGCGAAACTGTTGCGGTCAACCATCATCAAGGGAGAAGCGATGCCCTTTGTGATGGAACTCCCGCCGTATCGGCTTCCCACTTTCAGGGGGTTGGCCATCCACACGTGGGAGAGAACCTGGCAGTATATCAAGAAGGCGGGAACGATTATCCTGGCTATTTCCGTAATCCTTTGGGCGATGATGACATTCCCCGGCCTGCCTGATTCACAACGACAGGAATTCGATAAAGAGCGCACTGCTGTCATGGCGGCGGTGAATACCGATACAGTTCACGAACTCGAAGCAGCCGGGGATAACGTGGAACTTTCCCTGGGAGCGGTTGAACTCAGGGGACACCTGGCTGCCATCGATTCACGGGAGGCGGACGCCGGTTTAAGGAATTCCCTTGCCGGCCGGACCGGCATCGCGCTCGAGAGCGTATCGAAGTGGGCAGGTTTCGACTGGCGCACCAACATCGCCCTCATCGGCGGATTCGCCGCGAAGGAAGTTGTCGTGTCTACCCTGGGAACTGCCTACTCGCTCGGCGACGTTGACCCGGAAGAAAGCGGGTCCCTTTCGGAGATGCTTTCAAAGACGCCGGGCTGGAGCCCGCTTGCGGCGTTAAGCCTGATCATCTTTACGATTTTTTATGCGCCATGCTTTGTTACCGTGGTCATGATCGTGAGGGAGTCGGGTTCGTGGAAATGGGGGCTGTTTTCCATGGCATTCAACACGCTGGTCGCGTTTCTCTCGGCGGTGGCGGTGTTCCAGATCGGGTCGGTCATCGGTATGGGGATATAGGTGGTTCATATGGATGCAGTATTGATCGTTATTATTGTGGCATGTGCCCTTGCATATATTTTCAGGGTTTTCTATAAAGGATGGAAGAAAAGCGGTGAATGCGGCGGTGATTGTATGTGCGCCGGATGCAGTGTGTGCGGTTCATGTAAAAAGTGAAAAGGTGGAATCAAGACAAATGCCTCACGCAAACAGAATGAGTTTTAGAATGATGTCCTTTATCCACGAGACGTTGTACGGACTGTTCAGAAATCCCGATACGGCATTGAACGCGGCCGGGCTTGAACTTGGCCAGGAAGTGCTGGAGGTTGGATGTGGTCCCGGCTTCTTCACAGTGCCGGCGGCCAGGATCGTTGGGGAGGCGGGAATGGTTCTGTCCCTGGATGTCAATCCTCTGGCCGTTGAGCATGTTCAGCGAAAGATAGATAGGGAAGGTGTATCCAACGTCAAGATTATGCTGTCCAATGTTACTCAAACCGGTTTGCCGGGTCAGGGCTTTGACGTGGCCTTCCTTTTCGGTCTCGCCCGTCCCGTCGGTAACATGGACACGATGTGGAGCGAACTGCACCGGCTCTTGAAGCCGGAAGGAACGCTCTCTATCGAAGGGCGGCTCCGGCCGCCGAAGGATCTTTTCGAGCCGGTGAGGCGACAGGGACGGATTTCGCGGTACAGAAAGCTTGGGTAAGACATACACTCCGGCGCGGATGTCTTGGATTGATGGAAGCCATGGCAAATGTTTCGCCACCGGCGGTTTCCATCTGCGGGGCGTATTGCGGCACAAAGAGGAGATTGTTATCTCCGCAGAAATCTGTTATTCGTAAATGATAAACAGGCCTTCAACGGAAAACCATATACAATCCTGAAAGAGTTTAGCGGCATTGGCAGGGGTGATATGACTCTCCTTCATGACGGGTATTAAACGACTCGTGATCCAATCATCGTTGATCTGGATGAATAGGGGAGGGAGGTAATGAAAGATGAGCACAGACCGGAATAGTGATCTTCCCCGATCCGAGATGGCGATGGCGGAAGATGAGCAGTATTCTCTTTTAAAAATCTTTCTGATATGGGCACTGGCCACGGCGCCGATGGTCCTGCTGGCATTCGTCGTTACACCGGCGGTGATCAAAGGGTTCGATATCCCGGCGGGCATCCCGGCGTTCGTTGTGTTCTGGCCGTTCATGATTATTGGCCTCGTGT
>JAFGWZ010000240.1 GCA_016936905.1 Deltaproteobacteria bacterium
AAGGGCGGCCGCCAGCCCTCGTCCGTCGGCAAACCCGCCGGCGGCTATGACGGGGATGTCAAGAGCGTCGACAAGGCTCGGAATCAGGACGAGGGATGTTACCGCCTCTCCATGGGCCGCTGCTTCATGGCCGGTGGCGATCACCCCGTCTGAGCCATAGTCCTGGGCTCGTAAGGCGTGCCGTGTATTTACAACGGTGGCGATGACTTTTCCTCCGTATTCATGAGCGGCGCGAACGATCCAGTCGCCTTTTCCAAGAGAAAAGTTAATAACGGGAACGCCTTCCTCAAGAAGAACCGTTGCGTTATCTTTTGCGCCCGGGAAAAGAAGCGTTGCATTGGCGCCGAAAGGCTTATCCGTAAGTTCCCTGATGCGACGAATTGCCTGCCTGGTCTGGTCCGGATTCATGGGGCCGGTGGCAAGAATTCCCAGGCCGCCGGCGTCGGAAACGGCCGCTACCATTTCGGGAACACTGATCCAGCTCATACCCGAGAGGAGGATAGGGTATTCTATCCCGAACAGTTCTGTGATACGTGTTTTCATATGGTTCACCATGTGTGTGCTTTTTTTAGTGAGGACATATAGGATTTTCCTGTTTATTGCAACAGGGGAATCGGTGTTTTTCCGTTTTGCGCCCTCGTTCATTGAAGAGCCGCGCCGCGAAGAATGATGAGGGAAAGAAGGGGTCCTTGGCGGAAAGCAGATCCGAATTGCATAGAATCTCAAGAGATATTATAGTGGTTGTATGAACAAAGAAAAAACGATGAACCAGGATGATGAATACTGCACCGGCCAATGCGGCTATGGCCCCCGTTGTTCCGAATGCATGAAAGAGAAACAGAGAAAATGGGACGAGTATCTTTTTAAAAAGATGAGGGAGCGGGAGTCGGCGGATGACGATGCCGCAAAGCTCGATGGCCGCAACCGAGATTAATCATGCTGTAAAGCGGATAGCTGCCGGTGCATATAGGATGGGAGATGCCGTACCATTTACGTCGGGAGAATCGCTTCTCTTTCCTCCCGTGAGCGATGCCCGGTTTTAATGCTTTCAAAAATGCGCTGTTCCGTGTCGAAGTCAGCGGAGGGCATCAGGCCTTCTATGTCGACGGGGGTAAAGGGAAGCGTATTGAAAATAAGTTGTTCGAGTATTTTTGTCGCTGAAAAGTTTTCATTGATGCAGGTTCTGCGGTACGGGTCGGTGCCATATCTTGCCAGGATATCGCGGTGTCGCTCCTTCAGCGTTACCACCCGGTCGTGGAGCACTCTTTTGTCGGCGTAATGGACGATTTTCCCCTCCATGACGAACGGTGGGGAAGGCTTGATATCGAGGCGAACATGCTGTCTCACAATATTTGCAATTTCCCCATATCCCATGCTGTCAAGCAAACAAGCTCCCGTAAGATCATGAGCCTCGCCCGTTGAAAGGCTTTTCGTCTTGGTGATGTCATGAAGGAGTGCCGCCGCTTCCACTATATCTCTATTGATCACCATCTCCGAACGTATCATTGCATCGGCAAGGAATCGCGCAACCCGGCTCACCTGAAGTGAATGGATGAAAATATTGTCCAACATCCCACTACGGCAGATGATGCGATAACAATCAGTTTTTGATGGGATCTTCATTTCCGTCCCCGCCGTTTCTTATTCCTCCATCCATTTCCCCATTCGAGCCGTCTCTTCGGCGATCCATGACGGCCCCGTCCTTTTGGTGAGAAACAACGAGAAGAGACGTTCCATCAGGGAAATCGCCTTTTCCAGGACGGATATCCTTTCCAGGATTCTTCCTTCACGGTCTTGTTCGTCTTCCTCCGCTGTGAACGACGGAGGAAATGTCAGGGTCTGAAACTGAAACGTATCGGCTTTGAAGCTGAATTCGGTATTGTTCAAGCCTTCTGCGAGTTTGAGACGTGCTTCCTTTATTTTCTTTCCCCTTCTCAGGGCGGCCTTGCCTTCCGTCAGGGTCGAATGCATTCCCTGGCATGACACGGTTTCTGAATAAGGGCCTTCTCCTGATTCGAGAATGAGCCTGCGGACGAAGAGCACTTCCACGTCACCTACGTCGGGGACCATGACGGACCCCCCCCGCTGGTCACTTTTAAACCATAACCATGTCAGGAAATCTCTTCCGAGAAATGAGAGGTCCGTGCTTTTCACTTTTTCCGTTCCTTCGTCGACGCCGTTGCCGGAAGGGTTTCCGGTAAGAATAGAGGCAAGGCGGCCTGCCGTCGCGGTATCGGCAGACGTTATGTCCCACGGAACAGAGGGCCTCAGCGACAGGTTAAAGGTCCTCGAGAAGAGATCAACGAAATCATCCCTTATTTTCTCGGAGAGAGAGCCGAAAATGAGCCATCCTTCGGAGACATTCCAGCACACCTCGAAGGTTGAGGGAATGGGCGGTGTGAGCTTTAAGATGCTGAGACGGACCTGTTCTTTAAGATCTTTCACTTCTGCTTTGTATAGTTTCCCCGAGCCCCGCTGTGATTGTAAGTCCCGCTGGGCTTCGAGGATCTTCAATCTCAGCAGTGCCGGGGGGACAACCTTGCGGTCGATTCTGAGTGAGAAGACCAGGTAGTCGGCAATCGAATAGTTGGCGAACGAAAAATCCGTGTCGAGGATATTGTCGATGCTCGTCCATCCAACGGATTTTTCCTCTTCCCCCGTGGATCGTCCCGAAAAGGCAAAGCGTTTGATTCGCTCGTCGACATAGTTTCTGAAATCATCCGGCAGAGTGCCGATTACCCTGTATTTTACTGCTGTTGCAGTTCCCTTTATCAGTCCCATATATCCTTCCAAAACGTTTCGTTGAACGAGTACCTATCGCAGTCGGCATCGTTCTGTCAAGCCCGTAACGGACGCTGCCGGCTTTCCGGAATTACGCATAGACACCCCTGTGGTTTTGTGATAGACATTCCTGAGGATTCATCATCTTTTCTCACCGTAATCATTCGATAAACTGGGTAGTTACCGGGAATCGGCGTGTTTGGGAGAAAGGCTGATGTAGGGCGGAATAAGAATTCAAAAGGGGTGGCGGGACAGGGATATACCATGGAAAACGCGATCAGGCAAGTCGGCATCATAGCGAATGTCACCAAGGAAAGCGCCGTTGAGTACACCTGTCGCCTTCGAGACTGGCTCGTGCAGAGGGGACTGGAAGTCCTTCTTGACAAAGAAATAGCGAAAAGCATCGATTCATCGTCTCCCGGTGTCGACCGGATGCATCTTGTCGACGCCGTTGACCTGATCGTCGTGTTCGGCGGCGACGGAACCCTTCTCACGGCAAGCCGCTCATTCAGAGGGCAGGAGGTCCCCATGGTGGGCATCAACCTCGGTGGCTTCGGTTTCATGACAGTGGTCAACCTGAACGAGATATTCAGCGCCATGGAACTGATTCTCGAGGGGACGTACACGGCGACCAAGAGGATGATGCTCGACGTTGCTTTCGAGTCCGGCGATGGCGGGACGCGGCGGGAATGGTCAGTTCTGAATGATGTTGTTATTACCAGGGGAAACCTGTCCGGCATGATTAATCTGGAGACGTTTGTAAATGACCGATATCTGACGACATTCAAGGCCGATGGCCTGATCGTATCGACACCGACGGGATCAACGGCCTATTCGCTCTCTGCGGGCGGCCCGATCGTCCTTCCCGACCTTAAATCGATCATTATCAATCCCATATGCCCTCACACGCTTACCAACAGGCCGATCATGCTCCCCCCGGATTCCGTCGTCAGGGTGGTGTTATGGACAAATGACGAAAGTGCCGCCGCGACGCTTGACGGTCAGATCTCTGAAATCATCAAACCCGGTGATGTCGTTGAGGTCAGAAAATCGGATTATTATATCAATCTCATCGATTCGCCTCACAGGGATTATATGGAAATTCTGCGAACAAAACTGGGGTGGGGAGGATCAACGTGAGGGAACGATGCTGCGAGAGCTGAGGATACAGAATCTTGCAATCATTGATATCCTCGAAATTTCGTTTGTCGAGGGGCTGAATGTTATCTCCGGTGAAACCGGGGCAGGTAAGTCCATTATCATAGGTGCGGTTGGACTGTTGCTGGGAGATCGGGCTTCGTCGGACATGATACGATCGGCTGAAACAACTGCCGTTGTTGAAGCCCTGTTTGATATTGCCGGAAAAGACTCAATCAAGGAGAAACTCGGCGAAATGGGATACGGTGGAGATGACGAGCTTGTGGTGAAGCGAATTATCTCTCGATCGGGGAAGAACAGGATTTATATTAACGGGAATCTTGCCACGGTGGGGAACCTCTCATCGCTGAGCGAGTCGCTGGTCAATGTATGCAGCCAGCACGAACACCAGATGATTCTCAATGCCGACAATCATGTAGATATCCTTGATGAGTATGGTGAGCTCATGCCCCGGAGGACCCGGTTTTCAGCTCTTTACAGGGATTACCTAACCCTCAAGAATGACCTTGACGATCTTGAATTGAAAAACAGAAACAAAATGGAACGGGAGGACTTCCTGCGATTTCAACTGAAGGAAATCGCTGATGCCCACATTGTGACCGGTGAAGACAGCGCGCTGCTGGAAGAGAGAAAGATCCTGAGGAATGCCGGACAGTTAATAGAATATGGGCGAAACGCCCATGATATCCTGTATGCGGGTGAGGATTCCCTGCTGGAGATGCTCAGCAGAGTGATCGTCGATATCAGGAAAATCCTTGAAATCGACGCGAGCCTCGGCCTGTCGTGGGGCGACCTTGACTCCGCCTACTTCTCCTTGGAGGAAGCAGCCTTGGCATTGCGGGACTATACGGGCAGAATTGTCTACGATCCCGAGCGCCTTGATGTTGTGGAGAATCGCCTGGAATTCCTGAGCAGGATGAAGCGGAAATACGGAGGGAAACTGGAAAGTGTTCTCGGAAAAAAAGAAGAAATCGAGAGGGAGCTTGCGGCCATTACTTCGGTGGAAGAAGAAATCGAGCGGGTTTCGGCTGAGATTGCACGCCTGAAAGAGCAGGTGATTGAAGAGGCGCGTGATTTATCGACACGGCGGGCTGCCGTGGCGGCGCGACTCAAGGATGAAGTCGAACAGGAAATTCATACGCTCCGCATGGCCAACGCAGCCTTTGAAGTGCGGTTTCATGAGCCGTCACGTGATGCAGCGGGGGAACCGTCGATGACCGGCCGGGGACTGGATTATCCTGAGTTTTATCTTTCCACCAATGTCGGCGAGGAATTGAAGCCGCTTAATCGTATTGCTTCCGGGGGAGAGCTTTCACGAATCGTCCTGGCGATGAAGAAAGTCCTTGCCCGAACGGGGTCGGTGGGAACGATAATATTTGACGAGGTCGATACGGGGATCGGCGGCGCGACGGCGGAGGTCGTCGGACACAAGCTTCAGGAAGTGGCAACTCACCATCAGGTGATCTGCATCAGCCATCTTCCCCAGATCGCCTGTTTCGGAGATCATCATTTTCTTGTGGCAAAAAAGGTGGAAGGACAGAAAACAAACACGGAGGTCCGCGTCCTTTCAGAAGAGGAACGGCTGCATGAAATAACTCGGATGCTCGGGGGTGTTGAAGTCACGGAAAAAACCAGAGAACACGCCCATGAGATGTTGAAGGCGGCTTCCAATAAACGGTAATAGGCATGGCGCCCGGATATGTGTCCGTGAACCGGCCAATGGAGATCGGTGATGCTGCGAAAAGCCAAAGTGAGCGACGTAAAGATCATGCATAAAATGATCAACGATTCGGCGGCAAAGAGTGAAATGCTTCCCCGATCGCTGATGGATCTTTACGGGAGTCTCCGTGATTTTTTCGTTTACGTCGATGAGAGCAGCGGCACCGTCGCAGGTGTCTGTGCCATGCACATCTTCTGGGAAAATCTCGCCGAAATACGGTCGCTTTTCGTGAGAGAAGAATACCGTCACAGAAGGATTGCGAGCACCCTTGTCGAGGCCTGTATCTCTGAAGCCATTACACTGGACCTTTTGAGAATATTTACCCTTACGTACCAGCATGAATTCTTCGGGACCCTCGGTTTTCACGAGATCGACAAAGTGCAGCTTCCCGAGAAGATATGGTCCGACTGCTTCAAGTGCCCTAAATATCCAGACTACTGCGACGAAGTGGCCATGATACTTGAGTTGTAATATCATTAAATGTCAAGAACTCACGAGTTCTCATCCCGGTTGCAGCTCATGAAATGGAATCCCGCTATGAACATCTCGGCGTCTCTTTCCATCAGAATCATTCTTGTAATCATGCTCATGGCCGGGTATGGTTGTTCAGGTGTTACCGAGGGCGGCCTTAAAAGCGAGAGAGATTTTCAGCGGGCGTTTTGCGATCAGTATTTTCATGGAGACGGTGAGCTTGAGGTACCTGTAAGGTACGGAAGGGTCGATATACTGACGAATGACTACGCCGTTGAAGTGGACAGACTGTCCAAGTTTCATGAAGGAATCGGACAGGCCCTGCACTATGGGACGGAAACGGGCAGGCAGCCGGGATTGGCGATCTTCGTTATCGATCCAGATGAGCGGGACCGGGCGAAGTTCTGCTACGTCCGGAGACTCTGTGAACTCTACGGGATCAGAGTATGGTATATTAACGATGAATTGAAGATGAAATCGGGAAAGTAACGATAGCGCTTTTCCTGATGGCGATCAAATATGAAAGATGGCAGAGCATATGCTTTACCGATATAACATCCTGCTGTGGTGTTTGTGTTTATTCTGTTTCGGATGTGCCGTCCCGTTGGAGAAACCGCTTCCCCCGCTTGTCCCCGTTTCGCTGGAGGATTGCCCTTCATTTCAGGACGATCTCGACAGGCAATCCCTTGAACAAGCTGCGCTGAGGAGTCTGGAGTATTTCAACAGGCTTCCGGAGATCCGGGTCTATAAGGTCGGAAAGGCCGATTATTCTGTGGCGGAATTGAAAGAGTCGCTGTCCACCTTCCTTGATCTCCTCCGCAGTTCCGCTTCCGACGAAATCTTTCGCAGAAGAATAAGGGAAACATTCGATGTGTATAAATCCGTCGGCAGTGATAATGAAGGGCGGGTGCTTTTCACGGGGTACTACGCTCCATTGATCGACGGGTCCCTGGAAGAGACGGAGGAATATCGATTCCCAGTCTACCGGACACCGGACGATCATATCGTGGTCGACCTTGGAATGTTCAGAGAAAAATACCAGGGCGAGCGAATAATCGCCCGATATGAAAACGGGCAGATCCTTCCATACTACACCCGCGAGGATATCGATACGGACCACAGCCTCAGGGGCAGAGGGCTAGAGATTGCATGGCTTGCCGACCCTGTCGATCTTTTCTTTCTCCATATTCAGGGATCGGGTCTCGTCAGGCTGCGGGACGGCACGATCATGCAGATCAGCTATGCCCAGGCCAACGGCCATCCATACCGGAGCGTGGGCCGGCTTCTTATCGACGGTGGGAAAATAGCCGCCGAAGATATGTCTCTCAGGAGCATCAAACGCTATCTGAGAGAACACCCAGAAGAAATGAGGGAAATATTGAATCATAATGAAAGCTATGTTTTCTTCCGTATTGTCAATGAGGGCCCGGTGGGGAGTTTGGACGTCCCCGTCACGGCGGGGCGGACAATTGCAACCGATTCGTCGTTCTTCCCCAAGGGGGTGCTTGCGTTCATAAGAACGCAAAAACCGGTCATTGCGGACAATGGAACGATAGAATCATGGGAGTCTTTTTCGCGGTTTGTTTTTAATCAGGATACGGGAGGCGCTATAACGGGACCGGGACGTGTGGATATTTACTGCGGCGAGGGAGATGTCGCCGGGATCATGGCCGGGCACATGAAAGAGGTCGGAGAGCTTTATTTTCTTGTGAAAAAGAGAAAATGAAAAAAAGAGATGACGGATCGTCTCCACGTGACGGCTCATGGACGCCAAACATGCCCCTGTTGTTCGCTGTGTCGAACGTACCCCATGCTAATTAGCGCAACCATGTCATGTGAGGTGACGCCTGACATACCGGCACTCCATTCTCAAATGTTGGCGAATCCCACAATACACCTGTATTTCAGATTTATTTTGTGGAATTTTTCTTGATTGTTCAGATGCTTTATGTTAGAAAATTTGACAATAAGTGGCTACCGGGCGTTGGAATTCTTTATTAACGAGCATTCCCGGCGATCTTGAACTTGCAGTAGCCGGAAAATCATCAATGCGTTCCATCGCGGAAGGTGCCTGTATGATGATCCGGTTGACCAATATTGACGGCACCATAATAAAAAGGAAGGGGGCAAGAGGGTATGACAAAGGCGGAATTGATTGGAGTTATTGCAAAAGACGCGGACATTTCAAAAGCGGCGGCAGCGAAGGCACTGGAAGCGTACGTTAAGACAGTTGCAACTGAGCTGAAGAAAAACGGGAAACTGGGGCTTGTGGGATTCGGAACGTTCTCGGTTATCAAGAGAAAAGCCAGGACAGGCAGGAATCCCCAGACGGGAGATAAGATTAAAATCAAGGCAAAGAAAGTCGTCAAATTCAAACCGGGGAAAGGCCTGACAGACAAAGTTAAATAACGGCATCGGCTCACGTTAGTTGAGAAACCCTCAATTTCAGAGAAATTGAGGGTTTTTTATGCTTCGCGCCGCGTCCCATGGAGAACGGCGCGTCATCGCTTTTCCTGATATTTCTTGTGTTTGACAGAGAATACCCTTTCTGCTATAAGGTCCCATTCATTACGATATGGTACGGGGAAACAGCGTGAAGAAAAGAATCGTCAGCGGTATGCGTCCAACGGGAAGGCTCCATCTCGGTAATCTCCATGGGGCATTGGAAAACTGGGTGTCTCTTCAGAACGAGGGCGCCTATGAATGTTTCTACTTCGTTGCTGACTGGCATGCCATGACAAGCGATTACAGCGACACCTCTTTACTGCGTGACTATGGTATAAACATGATTATTGACTGGCTCAGCGTCGGCCTCGACGCCGAAAAAAGTGTCCTTTTCATACAGTCGAACGTCATGGAGCATGCCGAGCTGTATACACTTCTTTCAATGATAACGCCCCTTTCATGGCTGGAAAGAAATCCAACATATAAGGAAATGAAAACCGAACTGGCGGAGAAAGACCTTTCGACATTCGGATTTCTTGGATATCCTGTGTTGCAGGCGGCAGACATTATTATTTACAAGGCATTTGGCGTGCCTGTCGGCGTTGACCAACTCCCCCATATAGAACTGACCCGGGAGATTGCCCGCAGGTTTAATTATCTGTACAGAGACATTTTCCCCATTCCCGAACCGCTCCTTGCAGACGTTCCCAAGCTCCTCGGTACCGACGGAAGAAAAATGAGCAAGTCCTACGATAACTCGATCTATATAAGCGATCGGGGAGATACACTCAGGCAGAAGGTGGTCTCCATGTTCACCGATCCTCAACGTATGAGAAAGTCCGATCCTGGCAGGCCCCATTTGTGCAATGTCTTTACGTTTCATGGGCTCTATACGGATCCGTCGGAAGTGGACGAAATATCCCACGACTGCCGTCAGGCGCTCATCGGGTGTGTTGAATGCAAAAACCGTCTTGCCCAGAGGATCGCCGAACGGCTTAAACCCGTCCATGACCGTCAGGATTATTTTTACAGCCATCTCAATGAGCTGGATGAAATTATTGCTGACGGTAATGCCCGGGCATCAAAGATAGCAAGAATGACCATGGAAGAGGTCAGGGACGCTATAAAAATCTGATTATGAGCTATGAGATTAAATTAGACATATTTCAGGGCCCGCTGGATCTCCTGCTCTACCTCATCAAAAAGAACGAAATCGACATCTATAATATTCCTATTGCCCTCGTTACGAAGCAGTATCTAGAATACCTTGATCTTATGAAGGCGATGAATCTCGATGTTGCCGGTGAGTACCTCGTAATGGCGTCAGCGCTGATCCATATCAAATCGAGGATGCTCCTTCCCGTTCATGAAGATGAAGAAGAGCCGGTTGATCCCAGGGATGAGCTCACCCGGCAGTTGCTTGAATACCAGACATTCAAAGCGGCGGCATTGAAGCTCGAAGCAATGAACATACTCGGTCGCGACGTGTTCAGACGGCCTGAGCCCGGAGAGGATGACCGTGATGATGATAACCGTCCCCTGGAGGAGGTGAATATTTTTCAGCTCGTCGAGGCGTTCAGGCAGATCGTTTCTTCAATGGTGGCAGGAGAACTCATGGAAATAGATTCGGAAAGAATGTCTCTTTCCGATCGGATAAATGAGATAATGGAACAATTGACGAAAGAAAAAGTCCTTACCTTTCTTGAATTATTGGGAGATACGAACGATCGGTTAAAAGTTATTTATACATTCCTCGCATTGCTGGAACTTATGAAACTGCGCGTGATCAAGGCGTATCAAGCGGAGCAATTCGGGACAATCAGAATTTATCTTGCCGTGGAAGAATAAATGGATGCCATAAAAGCAATTGTTGAGAGTCTCATATTCGTCGCCGGTTCGCCGCTGACGGTGAAAAAAATAGCGGAATGTATCGATGGAGCGACGGAACAGGAAATCAGGGGCGCCGTACAGTCACTGATAGCAGACTATGAAGGCCGTAACAGCGGTGTGCGCATCGTCAATGTGGGTGGCGGATATCAGATGAGAACACGTGAAGATATGGCTCAATGGATCAGGAAATTTATGGGCCTTAAACCTGTGGCGCTGAGCCGGGCCGCGCTTGAAACGCTGGCGGTGGTGGCCTATCGGCAGCCCGTGATGAAATCGGAGATTGAAAAGGTACGGGGAGTCGATGTGAGCGGCACCTTGAAAGGACTTCTCGAAAAGAACCTCGTCAGGATCGTCGGGCGAAAAGATGTTCCGGGGCGGCCGATCATCTATGGAACAACAAAGAAGTTTCTCGAGGTATTCAACCTGATGGACCTGTCTGAACTTCCGACATTGCGGGAATTAAAGGAACTGGAGAGCAGTGAATAAATGGAAGAGCGTCTCCAGAAAGTGATGGCACGGGCCGGGATTGCATCCCGCCGTGTGTCGGAACAGATGATAAAAGACCGGCGGGTTACCGTTAATGACCGCGTCGTAACGGAACTCGGCACGAAAGTCGATGCTGACAGGGACATGATCCGCGTCGACGGGAAACTCATCTCCGCCGCTACATCCGCCGTGTATATAATGCTGAATAAGCCGGCGGGGTATCTCACGTCCCTGAAAGATGACAGGGAGAGGCCGATCGTTACCGATCTTATCAAAGGTGTACCGGAGAGAATCTTCCCCGTCGGGAGGCTCGATTACGACTCAGAGGGACTTCTTGTTCTCACCAATGATGGAACGTTTGCATACAGGATACAGCATCCGAAGTTCGAGATCCCCAAAACGTACATGGTGAAAGTAAAAGGTTCCATTCCGGGTGATGTGTTGAAGGCAATCAGCGGAATAACATTGTTGGAGGATGGGGATTTCAAGCCGCAGCGGGTTCGCATCGATAAAGCCAATAGGAAAAGTACCTGGGTGGAAATGACAATCCATGAAGGGAAAAATCGTATCATTAAAAGACTTTTTGATTTTTACGGCTATCCCGTCATGCGTCTGGTACGCGTCGCCATCGGCAATTTAAAACTGAAAAATCTGAGAATTGGTGATTTCAGGTATCTCGAGGTGAGGGAAGTCAGGGATCTGTTGGCCCTTGCCAAGCCATAACGTCAGGAATATTTAGGAAAAATTTCTTGACATTGCTAATGAAATGGATAATACTTCTTCCACTTCTGTGGCTGGAACCGTTCCGCCGCCGCAGATATTATTTTTAATTCCAAGGGGTTCTTTGCTCGAGATACTGTCAGTTGTTATTGCTTGTCGGGAAGACCTGTCAGGTGCTCATCATGGGGGACTCCGACGCCATTGTATTATCAGCCAATGTAGGGGGGGTTATGAATAAATCTGAATTAATCGATGCGTTGAGTAAAAAAGAAAACCTGACGGAGAGGCAAGCTACGGATGTGGTAAATCTTATATTCAGGGGATTTACCGATGAATTGAAGAATGGAGGTCGAATCGAGATACGGGGATTCGGGAGTTTTGTTGTAAGGGACTATGGATCTTACACGGGACGGAATCCGAAAACGGGGGGTACCATTCAGGTTGCTCCAAAAAAATTGCCTTTCTTCAAAGTAGGAAAGGAACTGAAAGAGAGAGTCAATTCGAAGCGGTAGAATAGAGCCGCCGGTGGGGAGTTCCGAGCTCGATTCAATTTCTTCGCATGAGGAATTGGAGAGCGGATATAATAGTTACTGACGGTATCATGCAGAATGAATAGCGGAAAAAGGTTTATGGTTTCGCTATGTGAAACGTTTAACAGAGGACGCAGGGGGGATACAATCCCCCCCTTTTTTTGATGGGACGTTTCTATGGATCATCAGCCGGGTACGAATCCACCTGTGAAAACAACTCAAAGGAAGATAACAGCTCTTCACATCTTCCTCTTCGTGGCGACACTCGTTACAACATTGATTGCCGGTGCGCTTCAACAGGGCGTCAATGTCCTCAATGACCCTCTGTCCATATGGCAGGGAATCCCTTTTTCATTTTCTCTCATCATCATACTTGGAACGCACGAACTGGGCCATTACATTATGTCACGGCGGCACCATGTCGATGTGACACTGCCCTATTTTATCCCGGCGCCGTCTTTCATCGGGACATTCGGTGCAGTCATCAAGCTGAAGTCCCCGTTGTATGATCGGAGAACGCTTCTTGATATCGGCGTTGCCGGCCCTTTTGCCGGCCTTATCGTTGCTGTTCCCATACTTGCCGTGGGACTTTCTCTGTCGGAAATTGTGCCGTATTCGGGAGAAGAGGGAATTCGACTCGGGACGTGCCTGCTTTTTTCGATAATGAACTGGATTATCAACGGTCCCATGCCGGAAAACGCGAGCCTGATGCTTCATCCTGTCGCCTTTTCGGGATGGATAGGGCTCCTGGTTACAGCATTAAACCTGCTTCCGGTGGGGCAGCTTGACGGTGGGCATGTGGCGTATGCCATATTCGGTCGGCGGCAGCGGCTGATCGCCCGGGTATTCATGGCAATTCTGCTCTTTCTCGGGGCGCTTGGATGGACAGGATGGTTCGTATGGTTCGCGCTGCTTCTCTTCATCGGCATCGATCATCCACCGGTGACCTATGGCTGGATAGGACTTGATGGGAAAAGACGATTAGCCGGGTGGATCGCCATCATTGTTTTTGCCGTAACGTTCATGCCCGCTCCGTTTTGAGACGCAGCCCGCCGGCGTTTTCACATTCTTCGTGCTGAACCATGAGATTCATAGAGAATAAATTTTTCTCGACGATAACATAATAGTATATTAAGCTTACAAAATATGAAATAAGAAGGAAGGATGATAAGGAAAAACGGTGAAACTGTCAACGGCTCTTTGACGGTCGTTGTGGTATTCAAAGGAGAGTGCCTTCGGCAGCCATGAACGAAGAAAACGACGACCGGATGGAACGGGAACAGATATTGAGGGAGCTCGAAAGCCTCCGCAAGCGCAGGGCTGAGTGGGAAACTCTTGAAAACCAGTGCATGGTCAATGAAGAAACGCTTGTCCTGAAAGCGGAAGAACTCAATGAACGCATCAAGGAACTGAACTGTATGTACGCCATTTCCGATCTCGTGGAGAAAGAGATTCACGTGGATACTATGTTGCAGCGGATAGTAGAAGTCGTTCCGGGGGCGTTGCGGTATCCCGGCGAGGCCGGTGCCCGTATAAGGCTGAATTGCAAAAGATATACGACGAAGAATTTCAGCGATTACACCTGTTCGGGGGGGCGCCCCATTGTTGTCGAGGGCAGAAAGGTCGGCGATATCAGCGTATGCAGCAGACGGGATCAGGCTGACGGACAGGGTATACTTGCCAAAGAGAAGGAAGATCTCATCAAGGCGATTGCCGAGCGGTTGGGAAGAATCATTGAACGGAAGCAGGCGGAGAAAGCCCTCCGAGAAAGTGAAGCGAAATATGCCACCCTAGTCGAAAAGGCGCGGGATGGCATTATTATTGTCCAGGATTACGTTTTTAAATTCGTTAATAACGCCATGGCGGATATTACGGGATATGGGAGAGAGGAACTCCTCGGCAGGAATTTCCTCGATGTCTTTGCACCCGAATACAGGGATCTCCTTAATCAGCGATATGAAAGACGTATTTCCGGGGAGGAACTGCCCCATGTCTACGAAGTGAAAGTGCTGAGGAAGGATAACTCTCAGAAGCATGTCGAGGTATCGTTCGGCATTGTTAATTATCTGGATGGAAAGCCGGCGGATATGGCATTCATTCGTGATGTTTCGGAACGGATCGAAGCCGAAGAGGAGATTCGCCGACTGGCCTATCATGATGCGCTGACAGGCCTGCCGAACCGGGTTCTTTTCGCCGAGCAGTTTGTCCTGGCCCAGGCTCGGGCGCAGCGGCATCGTGAAAAGCTGGCCGTTATCCTGCTCGACCTCGATCACTTTAAAGAAGTGAACGATACGTTGGGCCACACCGTGGGAGATGAACTCTTGAAAATCGTGGCGGATCGCCTGAGACGCCTCGTTCGCAAGGAAGATGTCGTTGCCCGGATGGGAGGCGATGAATTCCTCGTGTTATTACAGGAGATTAATGATAAAGATGATGCAACGGTCATTGCCCGGAAGATCGTGGAATCTCTCAGGGTTACCTATGTTATTCACCATCACAGCATCGATATTACCACGAGTGTTGGTATCGCTTTGTTCCCCGACAATGGGGAGGACATGGATCTGCTGATGCGAAAGGCCGACATCGCTATGTACCGGGCAAAAGAAAAGGGAAGAGATGGTTTCATGCTTTTCTCGGACGGGATGAGTTAAGTCGTCCCGGGCGGATGAAGAACTTTTTTGCGAAACGGAGACCCAAATGCGTGAAAAGACAGTGACGAAGAAAGAGATGGCTGATGAGCTGGCCAGGCTCCGTCAACGAGAGAAGAGGTATCGCAACCTCATTGAAGAATCTCGGGACGCTTTCATTATAACGCAATACGATGGTACCTTTGTCGATTTCAACCAGGCCATGGTGGATATATTCGGTTACTCCCGGGAAGAGATGATGACGATGAAAGCGCAGCAGCTCTACCTCGATGTTAATGATCGTGCGCGATTTCAGGAAGAAATGGAAAAGCATGGAACGGTCAGAAATTACAAGATGATGTTTAAGAAGAAGGATGGAAAGGACATATCCTGTCTCATTACAATGACGGCAATCTATCAGGAGGGCCGCATATGGGGATATAACGGGATAATTCACAACATAACGGAGAGGAAACAGGCGGAAGAACTGTACAGCAAGCTGGCGCACAATTCTCAGGCGGGAGTGTTCGTTCTCCAGAACAGTAAATTTCGGTTTGTCAATCCCTATATGAGAATTCACTCGGGATACACCGAAGAAGAATTGCTGGATATGGACCCCATGGAGCTCGTGCACCCCGACGACAGGGAAAAGGTCAGGAGGGAAGCGGTTCGGATGTTA
Organism: Deltaproteobacteria bacterium; assembly: GCA_016936905.1. Lineage (GTDB taxonomy): Bacteria > Desulfobacterota > Syntrophia > Syntrophales > UBA6807 > DSDU01. Next base: position 15,508 of record JAFGWZ010000240.1, read on the forward strand.
CAAGGTGTCCGTCAATTCCCCTATGAACACCGGACCGTCAGAAAGGACGGCAGTATTATATGGGTGTTGGAAAATGTTACCTCGATCGATTATTTCGGGCACCGTGCCACCCTGGGGAATTCCATGAACATAACGAGGGAGCGTGAGGCCAGGATCAAGCTCGAGGAGATAGAGACACTGGAATCATCAATCCTGTCAGCCATTCCTCATGCCGTTATAGGTCTGGAGAACCGGCAGATTATCTTTGCCAACGATTCGGTGAAAGATGTATTCGGCTGGGACCCGGAAGAGGTGATCGGCAAAAGAACGAGGATATTTTACCGGTCGGACGAAGATTTCGAGGAAATAGGCCGGCGGTTCTATCCTGTCCTTGAAAATCAAGAGACATACAGCGACGAATTTCCCTGCCGGCGGAAAGACGGAAGAGACATCATATGTTCGGTGAGCTCGTCGAGAGTCGGAGGCACGTTAAGAGAAAAAAGAATCGTCGTCGTCTATGAAGATGTGACGGAAAGGAAAGCCGGAGAAGAATCGCTCCGGGAAAGCGAAGAGAAATATGCCGCCGTTGTCGAACAGGCCATGTATGGCGTCGTCATCATTCAGAATGAGGTTTACACGTTTGTCAACAGAGCGATGGCCGATATTACAGGATATGATGTTGATGATCTGGTCGGGATGCCCTTTCTCAACATTTTCACTCAAGCGTATCGCAAGGTAGTCATGCAGCGGTATAAAAGAAGAATGTCGGGGAGGAAGGTTCTGCCGCTCTATGAAGCCCAGGTTTTATGCAAGGATGGGACGATCAAGGATGTGGAGATTGCCTTTGGGATTATTACGATCAACAAGCAAGCAGCCGATATGGGCTACGTCAGGGATATTACAGCCAGAAAACGGGCGGAAGAAGAGCTGACCAAGAGTTTCGAGCGCATCCAGAGGAGGCTCGAGGAAACGGTCAATGCGCTTGCATCAATGACGGAAAAGCGGGATCCCTACACGGCGGGTCACCAGCAGCGGGTCACACAGTTGGCCCGGGCGATAGCAGAGGAGATGGAGTTGCCCGAGTCACAGGTTGAGGGGACTGTTGTGGCAGCGACGCTTCATGACATAGGGAAGATTTATGAACCTGCGGAAATTCTCAGCAAACCGGACATCCTCACTGAAATAGAGATGCTGATGATGAAGGTGCATCCCGATGTGGCATATGAAATCTTGAAAAACATAGATTTCCCATGGCCGGTAGCACGGATTGTCCGCCAGCATCATGAACGATATGATGGGTCGGGATATCCCGACGGATTGAAGGGAGAAGAAATTCTTCTTGAAGCCCGTATCATCGCGGTTGCCGACGTTGTGGAAGCCATGGCATCACACAGGCCCTATCGTTCAGCCCTGGGAATTGAACAGGCATTGGAAGAAATAATAAATAATCGCGGTATCTTGTACGACCCCAAAGTGGTTGATGCATGTCTGCAGGTGTTCAGGGAACGGGGCTTCGTGTTCAAGATGCACCCCTACACCGAACTTCGTTTGCGGTGTTCTAACTGATATGTTGGCAACGGGGATGAAAGGGCCTGTCCATGAGGAGACCGGCCGAAGACGGGAAGATTGATCCGGTGTGGCCTGCAGAGCAGTGCACACGATCGGGTTGAACATGATATCGTAAGGTAATTTCCAGAATGAGGTCGAAGAAACAGTATTATATAAGAACATTCGGTTGTCAGATGAATGTCCACGATTCGGAGCAGATGGAAGAACTCCTCAGGAATGAAGGATTCTGTTCAACGGGAGATGATAAATCGGCGGATCTGATCATCGTAAATACCTGCAGCATCCGGGAGAAGGCGGAACAGAAAGTATACAGTATCCTTGGACGTTACCGTGGATTAAAACAGGCGCGCCCGGATCTGATTATAGGTGTTGGCGGGTGTATGGCACAACAGCAGGGTACGGACCTGTTTGCCCGGGCACCCCATCTTGATTTCATTTTCGGCACCCATACTATACACCGGCTGCCGGAGATGATCAAAGAGGTTGAAAGAAATAGAAGGCGCCTGGTGGATACTTGTTTTCATGACTCGGTGCAATCCATCGGCATTGTGGCTCCACCCCGAGGAGGTTCCGTCAGCTCTTTTGTGACGATTATGCAGGGGTGTAACAACTTCTGTTCCTTCTGCGTTGTCCCCTATGTAAGAGGGAGAGAAGAAAGTCGCGAGATATATGATATCGTTAATGAAATTGAGGTATTAACGAGGCATGGAGTCAAAGAGGTGATCCTGCTCGGTCAGAACGTGAATTCATACGGGAATACGTTGAACAACGGTGCGAATTTCCCCCTTTTGCTGAAAGAAATAAACGGTGTGGACGGCATCGAACGGATTCGGTTTATCACGTCGCACCCCAAAGATCTCTCGGATGGTCTCATCGAATGTTTCGCCGTGCTTGACAAGGTATGCGAGCATATACACCTTCCCGTTCAGTCCGGATCGGATACCATGCTCAGGCGAATGAACCGTCGATATACCGCCGGTGATTATCTGGGAAAGGTTGAAAAACTACGGGAAGCCTGCCCCAGGATCAGCATCAGTACCGATATTATTGTCGGATTTCCAGGCGAGTCGGAGGAGGATTTTCAAAAAACTATTGACCTGATGGAAAAAGTACGGTTCGATAGCTCTTTTTCTTTTAAATATTCAGTGCGGCCCGGAACGATGGCGGAACGGTATGAGGATAGAATCCCTGAATCGGTAAAACAGGATCGCCTCATGAAGGTGCAGAAACTTCAGGAACGGTATACACTGGAAGGAAACGAGTCATTGAAAGGATCTGTGGAAGATATTCTCGTTGAGGGATTAAGCAAGAACAGCAGTGCCGATGTGACGGGGAGGACAAGAACCAACAGAATCGTTAATTTCCCGGGAGGGACGGGATTGATCGGGGAGAGGGTGTATGTTAGAATACAAAATACTTATATACATTCACTCCGAGGTGAACTCGTTGAAAAGGAGAGGAATTGGCAATGTTGATAGAAATGAAAGTATTCGGATTGGCGATCGACCCTATTACGAACACGCCGATTGTCATCTTGAAAGATCTGGATGAAAAGAAAGCGATACCGATCTGGATCGGATTGTTCGAGGCGAGTGCTATTGCGACTGAGCTTGAAAAAATCAGTTTCTCCCGGCCCATGACCCATGACCTGGTGAGCCAGATATTGAAAACCCTTGAGGTGGAGATTTCAAAGGTCATCATCAATGATCTCAAGAACAATACGTTTTTCGCTGTTGTTTATCTGGAACGAGACGGCAGGACGATGACCGTCGATTCGCGGCCGAGTGATGCGATTGCCCTTGCGTTGAGGGCGAATGCGACAATTTTTGTTGATGAGAAAGTTATTGAGAAATCGATGAGTCTCGATTTCGGCAAGCAGACGGAGGACCTCAGGCAGTATTCGAAAGAAAGGCTGAAAGACATTCTCGAAAATTTGTCTCCCGAGGAATTCGGCAAATATAAGATGTAACATGCGGACGCATTGTACGGGCCCCGACCATAAAAGGCTGTTGAAAAAGCCATTGCATGAGGCTGTTCAAAAATTTCCGGATGCAAGGATCCCGAAAGCCTGAGGAGCAAGTCATACTGATAGTGCGTAGCGGCGAGCTTGTCCTCGCGAAAGCCGGGAAAGGCTGAGGAAAACGTAACAGATGGGCGTTTTTCAACAGCAGCATAAGGTGTTGTCATGCATGAAGAAGTAAGACGCCTTTATCTCAAGACAGGAGATCAGGTGATTCACCTTCGCTATCCCGAGTGGGGGTTCGGCGTTGTCGTTGAGGAGCGTAATTCAAATATCCTCGGGGGAATGTCGTACGTCAAGATAACCTTCAGAGACGGGTACACCAGGGTATTCGACAACAATTTCGCAAATTCCTACTGCTGCTATCATGCGGGGATCCGCCGTTGTTCCGATCAGCATGACTCCTCGTGGCCGACGTGGGGCCGGGGTAGAAGAGAGATAACCTGAAGGGAAGGAACTATGGGAAGGAACGGCGTTTCGTGGACCAGGCGTTGAAAGATTTCGAGGCACACATCGATGTGGAGCGGAACCTGTCGCCTCATACCAGAAGAAACTACATCAGCGACATCCGGCAATTTCAGAAATTTCTATCCGACAACAAGATTCCGGTAGAACGGAGGAGCGGAGATCGTCTCATCCATGTAGACCTTATGGCCCTGCGGGCCTTTCTTGCTTTCCTCTATAGGCAGAACGTAAAAAAGGTTACCATATCGCGAAAGATCGCCAGTCTCAGGGCGTTTTTCAAGTACCTTCTCCGCGAAGGGCGAGTCGCGTATAACCCTGCCGACATGATTCAGTCTCCCCGTGTGGAAAAGTATCTCCCCTCATTTCTGTCGGTCGATGAGGCATTCACCCTGGTCGATGGCGTGTTCAACAACGATGTTTTCGGGTTGAGGGACAAGGCGATCATCGAACTTCTGTATTCATCAGGGATCCGTGTTGGTGAATTATCCGGGTTGAATGTCGATGATATCGACTGGTCGTCACACCTCATGAAGATTCGCGGCAAGGGCAGAAAAGAGCGGATTGTTCCCGTCGGTGATCCGGCAATGAAAGCACTGAAAGACTATACAGGCAAGAGAGACACAATGACGGGATCCGGGGAGGATGGCGATTCTCGGGCCCTTTTTCTCAATCGTTTCGGTTCCAGGCTCTCTACGAGAAGCGTTGCCCGTATCATTGACAAGTATGTGCTCGTCAACGGAATCAATAAGAAGATCAGCCCCCATTCTCTCCGACACAGCTTCGCGACACATTTGATGGATGGGGGCGCTGATATGCGTGTCATACAGGAACTCCTCGGTCATGAAAGCCTTTCAACAACCCAGAAATACACATCCCTGAGTATCGGCAAACTTCTTGAAATATATGACAAAGCCCATCCAAAGGCTAAAGGAGGTACATAAGTCTCTATGAATATGAGAGGAACCACCATCCTGGCGGTGAGACACAAGGGAAAAGTAACGGTAGCGGGCGATGGTCAGGTGACGCTCGATGTTACCATATTGAAACAGGGCGCCCGCAAGGTCCGCCGGCTCTACCACAGCAAAGTTGTTGTCGGATTCGCCGGGGCGACTGCAGACGCCTTTACGCTGTTTGAGCGGTTCGAACAGAAGCTCGAACAATTCGGCGGAAATCTCCTGAGAGCGGCCGTTGAGCTGGCGAAGGACTGGAGAACCGACCGTGTGCTGAGACACCTTGAGGCTCTCATGATTGCCGTCAGTCGGGATAAATCGCTGATTATTTCGGGGAACGGAGATGTCGTCGAATCGGATGATGAGGTTATGGCCGTCGGCTCCGGGGGGCCCTATGCCCTGGCGGCGGCCCGAGCCCTGATACGATACTCCGATCTTGATGCATCGGAGATAGCCAAAGAGGCAATGAATATCGCTGCCGATATCTGTATCTATACCAACAACCATATAACGGTTGAGGAAATAGATACAACGGAAGAAGAAGACACACCGAACAGAAAGGCAGCGAAGAAGACCCGGTAAGGGAGATCTAAGGCGGCGGCCGAAGCACCTTTCAGCAATCCCGGACCAATTTTATTGAAATCCACTAAAACTCGTCGGGTTGTTACCCAGATCATTATCACTGGGCCTATGGAGTTTTTTGATTCATCTCTCCAGGCACTGCCAGAACTCAATCTTTGCCCTGTGCCTTGTAGCCTTGAATGTTTACTGCTTCGTTGCACGGAGTCATGATTCTCGGGCCATGGGTCTTTTTGATACATCATCAGCTTGCTCCAGGCGCTGCCAAAACTCGACCTTCGGTCTCAGACAGTTGGCAGCGCTGATCTTCCGCTTCGCTGTGATGTATTGGCAAAAAGCCCCCTGATG
>JAFGWZ010000241.1 GCA_016936905.1 Deltaproteobacteria bacterium
AGGGCGGGGCTTCCCGGCAAGGAATAGCTTATTTATAGTGCGCCCCTTGACCCCGCCTACAAGGCGGGGCTTGCGGGGTCGCCCCCGGTCATTGGGCAAACAACTCAGGAAGGAAGCCTCTATTCCCCCTTTTCAGAAAATTGTTTTTCGTGAAATAAGAACCCTCAAGAGAAATAAAGGAGGTCTCCGGGAGGAAATAGATGAGCAGTATACATATTCATATTATTACTTTTTTTCTTCGTGAGGCAGGCACACTGTCCCGTGGAAGCAGGAAACCCTTTGATACTGCGTCGCTGAGAATACTCTGAAAAATTCACCCCAGGAAAAGAAAGGGGGGGAGACTGAAACATGAAAATCAGGCGGTGATTTCGGATCATTTTACCTGTTTGACATCCATCAGGCTCTGATATATAGTCAGCCCCTTTTTTATACGCCCCTGTCATCGGCCCTGAAGTAGTTTACGGCCGCTAATTGACTGTTTGAAAGGATGCATACGCCGTAGATGTCACAAAAACTTTGGAGCCATGGTGCCGCCGCTGTAAAGACGGAAAATATGCCACCCGCTCGAGATTCCCATCGTTGGATCGTTTTCGGTATTATATCTTCAATATATTTTCTTGTTTATTTTCACAGGGTATCCACATCGGTTATCACCCCTGACCTCCTGGCCACGTTTCAGACCGATGCCACTGCCCTGGGCTTCATGTCCTCTATGTACTTTTATGTCTACGCCTTCGAACAGCCTCTGGTCGGCTACCTGGTCGACCGTCTGGGTCCGCGACGGGTAATCTTTCTCTGGACTCTGATAGCAGCTCTCGGGTGTCTTATCTTCGGGTTTGCCCCTACCATTGGCTGGGCGTCTGTCGGGCGTGCTGTTATCGGATTCGGAGTCGGCGGCGTTTATGTTCCGGCCCTCAAAGCCTTCTCGCAATGGTTTGAGAAAAAAGAGTTTTCCACCATGGTCGGCCTGTTTCTTGCGGCAGGAAATATGGGTGCCCTCGTCGCAACGACTCCCCTCGTATGGATGGCGCAGGCATACGGCTGGCGAGTAAGCTTTCAACTTATTGCCGGAATAACTGTTATCCTTGCACTGGCAGTATTTTCCCTTACCCGTGATTATACACGAGTTCAATTACCAGTCGACCCCTCCGGTGCATCTGAAAGTACGTCGCCCCGGAAAGCTTCCCCTTCAATTGTGTCGGTGCTTATCTCCTTTCGCTTCTGGGTTTATGGAAGTCTCTTCTTCGGAATTGCCGGTACCTTCATTACGCTTCAGGGACTCTGGGCCACTCCATACCTCATGTCACGGTTTGGTGTTGAACTCGCTCATGCCAGCAAGATAAACATGCTGATTCCTCTAGGATTTATAGCAGGTTCCCCCCTGTGGGGATGGCTCGGCAACCGTATCTTTCGAAACAAGGTAACACTCCTCATCTGTCTCCTCGTTATCATGACCACTATGTGGGCAGGATTAACTATCAGCTTTGTTCCGTGGGGGATCACGGGTGTTATGATCGTGATGTTTGTTATCGGTGGTACAGTTGGTGGGCTGTTCACCATCCTCTGGACGTTGGTCCGCGAATCAACCCCCGGTTCTGTTCTCGGTCTCACTACGGGCCTTCTGAATCCTTTTCCTATGCTGGGAATCGCCGTTTTTCAGTTCTGGACGGGGGCCATTATTAACAGGGTGGGACAGGTCAATGGTATTTATCCGCCAGGGGCCTATCGAAATGCCTTTTCTCTCTGCCTTGCCGTATCGGTCGGATGCCTCGTCATTGCGCTGCTCGCAGGAAAGAAACTGTCCCGGAACGATTAATCTGCTCGCCGCGTCGAATGGGGGAAAATCGGACGACAGGTATGACAAGTTTTGTGTAGATTAATTTTTGATGGCTTCGTAAAAAGTAAAATACAGCGTCACTCCCGCGGACGCGGGAGTCCAGAACTGCATGAAAATACTTAATTCTGTGTCAAGCACGGAATGACAAAACAGAGCAAAATCGACTTTTTGCGAGTCCATTAATTTTGGGGATATACTGAATGAGTGGAACTAACCGCGCCGATATTACAGTGGGTGCCCGTGTAAAGGTTGTGCAAAAGCAGGATCAGCGCTCAGGCACGTTGACCGAAGGCGTCGTACGGGATATTCTTACAAAATCAGGCACGCATCCGCACGGGATCAAGGTGCGCCTGGAAAGCGGGATCGTCGGTCGGGTGAAAGAAATAATCTAACGTACGAGGACGCAAAGTCTTGATTGTGTGTACCTATAAACAGGATTTGAATGCAGATATATATTGATGCAGATGCTTTTCCGAGTGGAATCAGGGATATCCTGATAAAAGCTTCTCTACGATTGAAGATAGGGCTGATTTTTGTGGCTAATAAACCGTTGCGACTGGAGAAATTGGCAAACCTGTCTCTGATCCTGGTCCCGGAGGGTCCCGATGTGGCCGATGACCGAATTGCAGAATTAGTGCAACCAGGTGACCTCGTGATAACAGCCGACATCCCGCTTGCCGACCGGGTAGTGACCAAAAAAGCCTTTGCGATGAACCCCAGAGGAACACTCTACACCGAGCACAATATCAAAGACCGGCTAGCCATGCGTGATTTGCTCAAGGAGTTGAGAGATAACGGCATGGTAACAGGCGGCCCGGCCGCCTTCAGTAAAAAAGATCGCAAAAACTTTGCCAACCAGCTGGACAGTTTCTTAGTCGGGCAACTAAAATTGGAAAATTGAAGCTCCCCGAAACACCCTGCCATCAACTATTCCGAAATGTCATCATGACTGGGAACTAGCGCTCGCAGAACATCGGAGACACCATCTTTATGCTCGGCCATAATGATCTTTATCACTCCTTCTTTACCCGTGATCAGATGACCCAGATCGCCGCCGTCAATATCGAGAAGGCAAGAGAGTAATCTGGGTGCATGTACCTGCGAAACCTGCTCGATTTGGCGATAGAAACGCTCCGCACCATCATTGGAAAATAAAAGCAGCCTGGAGACCCGGTCTCCATAGGGGGCATCCGTTTGCCTCCGAACATTGGCAATCCCTCTTTTTTCACCGGCGAGTTTTTCAAAGATCGGTTCGAAGCCATAGCGAATCCGGCCCTGAAGTCGTGCCTTCTTCAGCGCAATTTTCAGCGGTTCACTCAGGGTAATGACGGGCACATCCATTTTGCTTTCGGGCCAGAGCTTTATGGTATGCGCCATCAAACACCTGCGAATAATTTCGGAAGAGCCGTCCGCTTCCAACTGACGGGGAAAACGCATATCGGATAGGTTCATCTTCCTCTCCTTATGATCGATTACCAAGGCTCGCGGCAAGTTCTTCCAACTCATCCCAGCGGGCATAGGCCAGCGTTAAATCGGCCTCCAGCGTCTCAAGCTTTGTATTGACGGTCGTCATCCGCACATGGTCATGGTTTTTATAGAAATCCGGGGAATTCAACAATTCCAGCAGTTCTGATTTTGCTTTTTCCATCTCCTCAATTTTTTGAGGCAACGCTTCAAGCTCCCGCATTTCGTTGAAAGAGAGTTTGCGCTTTTCACGCGGGGGCTTTCCCCTTTTAGCTTTTAACTCCTTCGGCGCGGCGTGTGAAAGGTCATCCGATTTATTTCTCTGCCGCAGCCAGTCATCGTAGCCGCCTACATATTCCTGCAGTCGCCCTTCCCCCTCAAGCGCAATGGTGGAGGTGACGACGTTATTGAGAAACGTCCGGTCATGGCTGACAAGCAAAATAGTACCGCTGTATTCCAAAAGACGAAGCTCAAGTAGTTCCAACGTTTCCGCATCAAGGTCATTAGTTGGTTCATCCAGCACCAGAACATTGGAGGGCGTGGCAAAGAGCTTGGCCAGAAGCAGACGGTTTCGTTCGCCGCCGGAAAGGGATGCAACGGGCGCCGGAATCTGCTCGGGCGAAAAAAGAAAATCCTGCAAATAACCCACAATATGCCGGGGAACACCGCCGATGAAAACCGTATCGCTGCCGTCAGCGATATTATCCTTGAGGGATTTGGTTTCGTCGAATTGCTCGCGCAGTTGATCGAAGTAGGCAATCGCAATCCCCGTGCCCAGCCGTATTTTTCCGCCGGAGATGGGCAGTTTGCTCAGTAATACCTTAAGCAACGTAGTCTTGCCGGAACCGTTGGGGCCGATAATGCCGACCCTGTCTCCACGTAAAATCGTGGTGGAAAAGGTATCGATTATTTTCTTATCGCCGTAGGCAAAGCTGATCTTTTCAGCGTCAACTACCAGCTTACCGCTGCTCCGAGCCTCTGAAACAGCGAACCGGGCGTTCCCTTCCCGCTCGCGCCTGCGGGCCCGCTTCTCGCGAAGCTGCATAAGTGCGCGCACGCGGCCTTCATTGCGCGTTCGCCGCGCCTTGATTCCCTGCCGGAGCCAGACCTCTTCCCTGGCCAGCTTTTTGTCGAATGTTTGCCACTGCCTTTCTTCCTCCTCCTGCATCGCCTGACGCTGCGTAAGGTATTGTGCGTAATTACACGAAAAGGAGTAAAGCTTGCCCCGGTCTATTTCAACGATACGGGTGGCGATATTTTGCAGAAATGTCCGGTCGTGCGTGACAAACATCAGTGTTTTATCAAAGCTTTGCAGAAGGTCTTCCAGCCAGAGAATGGAAACAATATCCAGATGATTTGTCGGTTCATCAAGAAGCAGAATATCCGGATCGCTCACCAGCGCGCGTGCCAGCAGTGTCCGCCGTTTCAGTCCCGCCGATAATAACCGGAATTCGGCTTTTTCATCCAGAGAAAGGCGGGAAATCACGCCCTCGACTTTACGGTGGTATTGCCAGGCGCCTGCTGTTTCCAACTGGTGCTGGACTTGCTCGATTTTATGCAGCAGTAGTTGATCACCGCCTTCTGTCAACTGCAGGGTCAATTCATGGTACGCCCGCAGTAAATCAAGATGTTTTTGACTGCCCGATGCGGCCACATCATAGACAGTACCCGGAAGCTCATCAATATCCTGAGGCATGAGAGACACGCGAACTTCACCACCACAAAAAATTTCGCCTGCATCGGGAGCAATGTCCCTATGAAGCAGCCTCATCAGGGTAGACTTTCCTGAGCCGTTTCGTCCGAGAAGCCCGATTCGTTCACCCGCTTCAATCTGGAGCGACGCGCCGTCGAGCAGCAGTGGTCCGCCGAAACTCATCGAAATATTATTAATCCAGATTAACGCCATAAAACATTTTCCATTTCCGACAGAGCCTTTTCTTTGAGTATAGATTATTGCACAGTGAATCCCTAACACATTCCTTCGCCTGGCGCATCATTCATCATTACAGCGTAGCGGCACGAAAAAGTGAGCGGGAAATCGGGGCAGTATACATATTGAAGCTCCCCCGCAATCCCTTATAACTCCGACAGTTGCGGGGAATCTCCGACTGTTTAGTAAGTTAGAATTTATTTTCTGTGTTTTCTGGCAGAAAATAATTTCGTTAACGC
>JAFGWZ010000030.1 GCA_016936905.1 Deltaproteobacteria bacterium
GTCGGCATTACCCCCAACGGATCCGTGGCTTTCAACGATGACGCGCGGCGGTGATAAAGGCGATTAAGGGTATGCTTGAGAAGACAAAGAGCCTGGCACGGATGATACTGGAAGAAAAACAGGCGGGCGGCGTTCTCGGACTGAGGCGGGGGGAGTGGGATGTCATCCAGCCTCATCTGTTCAGGACTCCGGAAGAACTTGACGGTCTTGTCCTGGAGCCGAAATGGCTTTTTGCCAAACTTTCCATGAAAATCCTTCGTACCTCGCCGGGAAATTTCCGGCTTGCCGTCATCTGCCGCGGCTGCGATGAACGGGCCATATGTGAACTCGTGAAAAGAAACCAGATGGAACGGGAAAGAGTCCTGACGATCGGTATTGCCTGCAGCGATGAACAGGCGGCGGCCTGTCTCTGCACACGGCCCTATCCGTCGAAGCTCGATGCCGGTGAGGCGGGAACAGGGGTCGACCCTTTCGATGACGGGAGAGTTAGAGAACTACTGGCAGGTGATGACGGGGAGCGGATGAAAAAGTGGGCACGGCTCCTCATGCGCTGCATCAAGTGTTACGGCTGCAGGAATGCCTGCCCCATCTGCGTCTGCGAACCCTGCAAGCTTGAAGATGATGTCTGGGTGAGAAAGGGAACTATTCCCACCGAGATGATGACCTTTCATCTTATCCGTTCCTTTCATCTGTCTGATACGTGCGTGGCCTGCGGAGCGTGCCAGGAAGCGTGTCCCGTCGATATTCCCCTCCTGCTGCTCCAGATTTCGATGAGAAAGGCGCTGCAGGAACGATTCGAGTATGAAGCGGGACTTGATCAGGAAAAGAAATCGCCCATACTCCGGAACTTTATCGATGAACCGGAAAAAGACCGCGACGTTCCCGCCTGGGTGAACTCGCTGGGGGATGAGCATGGACCATAAGTTAATCAGGACAACCTGCCCGTACTGCGGCACCGGTTGCGGCCTCATCCTGAAAGTCCGGGACGACAGGGTCGTCGAAACCTATCCCGACAGAGAACATCCTGTCTCACGGGGTCATCTCTGTGTCAAGGGATGGGTTGCCCATGAATTCGTGCACCATCCCGATCGACTGACCGCGCCTCTGGTGAAGGAAGGGGACGAGTTCCATGAGATTTCATGGGAGGGAGCCATTGCGCTCGCGGCGGAAAAAATGCGAGAAATCGCCGGCAGGTACGGCGGCGACGCCATCGGCGGTCTCTCGTCGGCCAAGTGTACCAACGAAGAAAATTATCTCTTCCAGAAACTGATTCGCGCGGGCTTCAAAGCGAACAATGTGGATCACTGCGCCCGGCTCTGCCACGCGCCGACGACGGTGGGTATGGTTCAAACCCTTGGAAGCGGCGCCATGACAAACTCCATAGCCGATCTTGCGGGATCGGACTGTATCTTCATCATAGGGTCCAACGCGGCGGAAAGCCATCCGATCATCATGGGTGAGATATATAAGGCGCAGGACAGAGGTGCACGGATTATCGTTGTCGATCCGCGCCGGACGGCAGTTGCGGAAAATGCGGATATTCACCTGGCGATCAAGCCGGGAAAGGATATTCCGCTCGTCGCCGGCATGATGCGTCACATGGTGGATGAGGGCCTGCACGACGCGGAATTCATAGAAAAGAGGGTTGAAGGCTTTGAGGAGTTAAAAGATTTCCTCGCGCTGTGGCCCGTTGAAAAGGCCGCCGGAGAGTGCGGAATCGATGCGGAAGTGATCAGGAACGTCGCCGAACTGTACGCGAAGGCCGGTGAATCGGCGATTGTGTACTGCATGGGCATTACCCAGCATGCCTGCGGGTCGGCCAACGTGATTTCCCTGTGCGACCTGGCAATGCTGTGCGGCCACGTGGGGACGGAACACTCCGGTGTCTATCCCCTGCGCGGGCAGAATAACGTTCAAGGGGCCTGCGACATGGGGGCCCTCCCCAATGTCTATCACGGGTATCAGAATGTCGCCGACCCGGAGGTCCGTGATAAATTTCAGAAGGCGTGGAAGGCCGATCTGGACGACAGGCCGGGCCTTACCGTGACCGAGATGATCGGGAAGGCGGGAAAGGAGATCCGCGCCCTCTATATCATGGCGGAGAATCCCGCCATGAGCGATCCCGACGTAACCCATGTGCTCGAATCCCTTGAATCCCTCGATTTTTTGATCGTTCAGGATATATTCATGACGGAGACGGCGAAATTCGCCGACCTGGTGCTGCCCGCTTCCTCCTTCGCGGAAAAAACGGGCACCTTTACCAATACGGAACGGCGTTTTCAGTTGGTGAGGAAGGCCGTTGAGCCGCCGGGAAATGCAAAAGATGACTTTTCCATCCTGTGTCTCATCGGAAACGCCCTCGGACTTGATTTTTCCTATGCCGGCCCGGAAGAGGTCATGGAGGAGATCGCCGACTTGGCTCCCGCCTACGGGGGGATCAGGTACGGTAGGATGGAGCGGGCCGGTCTCCAGTGGCCCTGTCCCGACGAAGAACATCCAGGGACTCCCTTTCTCCATGAAGGACGGTTCACGAGGGGGAAAGGGCTCTTTGTCGTACCGGAATATACACCGCCGATGGAACTTCCCGATAATGAGTTTCCCTTTTATCTTGGGACGGGACGGATGTTTGCCCATTACCACACGGGGACGATGACCCGGCGTTCGCCTTTTCTGCACCGGGAATATGAGAAGGCCTACGCGGAGGTAAATCCCGCCGACGCGGAGCGTCTCGGCGTGGATGAAGGAGATGCGATCAGGATTACCACCAGGCGGGGGAGTATCGTAACGAGTGTCTTTATTTCCGGCAAGGTATCCCCGGGGACTGTTTTCGTACCGTTCCATTTTACTGAAGCCCGGGCGAATATGCTGACCAACCCGGTGCTTGATCCTCAGGCAAAGACGCCGGAATTCAAGGTATGCGCAGCCCGGGTGACGAAAGAGCCGTGAAGCGATGAATGCGGATAAACTCGACGACATAAAAAGATCTGCCAACGTATACGGATGCGTGGAGTGTGGCCGGTGCGTTGCCGCCTGTCCCATGGTTGATATGTACGTGAATTTCTCCATCGAAATGTCGCCGCGAGGTGTCATCAAGAAGGCGCTGATGGGAGACGATCTCGTAAGGGACGGAAACATCTGGTATTGTACCGAATGTAACGCCGGTACCGATGTCTGTCCCCAGGGGGTCAGCTGTAGAGATTTGATACGTGGGCTCAGGCAGATTGCCGTCGAAGAGGATGTTAGCACCAATTTCAATTACTGTGCGTCCTGTCATAACCCCTTTGTGCCCCTTCCCGCGGAGACTTTCGTACGGAAACGATTGAAATCGGAGCCGGAGAACGTTCTTGACGTGCTCAACCTCTGTCCGGCCTGCCGGAGAGAGAATTATATGATGAGGAACGCATAGTGAAGAGGGAAACGGTCCGGTCACGGACCGAAACAGTTGACGGTTTTTCATGTGCCGTGCTGACGAGCGGGTAAAAGAATGTCTGAACCAGCAGCAAAACGGAATAATACCGTAACATTGGAGACGTTACGGCCTCACTTGAAAGAGAAGGAGACCCTCTCGGACCGCATTATGCCCAGGCGGCATCCCTTTATTCTCTTCGATCCGGAGAAGTGTACGGGATGCACCACCTGCGAGATGGTCTGTTCTCAGAGAAACGTATTGAAGGTGGCCCCTTTGTCGGCCAGCGTCGCTATACTCCGCGATGAAGAAAAGGGGAAGAATTTTGCCGTTCTCTGCCAGCACTGTCGCAAACCCCTCTGCATCGAGGCCTGTCCGACCAGGGCCATCGACAAAGGAGAAGACGGCATTGTCAGGATCGACAAGCTGTTCTGCGTGGAGTGCGGTCTCTGCATCATGGCGTGTCCCGAGGCCGCGCCGCTGAGAGACCACAAAACGAAGGGAATTAACAAGTGTGATCTCTGTGACGGTGATCCCCTCTGTGTTAAATATTGCCCCGAGAAGGCCCTGACATTTACCAGGGGAAAGGGATTCCGGTGGATCAAAGGCCTCCGATGGACGGTTCAGCTTGTATCGTTCCTCCTCCTCGTCATGATACTGGTCGGGACGTTCTGCTCCTTTACGGCTGGAGGCATCAGCCTCGCCTGCCCGACGGGGGTACTGCAGAATATCGCCTCATCGCGGACGATCGTTCTCGTCGGTATCGCTTCGGCCTTTGTGCTGCTCGTTCTCACGGTTCTCGCAGGCAGACTTTTCTGCGGCTGGATCTGCCCCTTCGGTTTTATCCTCGATCTGGTGGACAAGGTAATTCCAAAGAGGCTGGGGTGGCCGAAGTTCCTTGAAAACAGGATGACGAAATACGGTGTCCTTGCCGGTGCCGTCGGGGGGAGTTACGCCCTCGGCTTCCAGGCGTTCTGCACCGTGTGTCCCATCGGAACGCTCTGCCGGTCATATGGGGTGCAGGGATTCTTCAAGGGGGCCGAGCTTGCCATCGTGCCCGCTCTCGCCGGTCTCGAGATAGGACGGCGCAGGGCATGGTGCAGGTATTTCTGTCCCGTCGGCGCGGTTCTGGGCATCGTCGCGACGCTCCGACTGGTCAAGATTGTCATCGGCGCGAAAAAGTGCAAGAAATTTTCCTGCGTGCAGTGTGCCGAGGTCTGCCCCGTCGGCATTATCGACGGGAATTTATTGAGAGAGGGTGTCTCTCCGAACATTCCCATGACCGAGTGCATCATGTGCATGAGATGCGTCGATCGATGTCCCTATGACGCGGCAAAGATACGGTTCCGCTGGCAGAAAGGGGTGCCTGGAGTACCGAAAGACACGACATTATGAAGACATTGCACAGATTCTACAACATGAAGGCGGGGTTGATCGACCTGGGAAAACTGTCGGCAGAGGTCATACCCCTGGATTATGACATCCTGTCTGAAAGGATCGGCGGCGCTGCGGTGAATATGGCACTCTTCGACCGATACGGGCAGGGTGATCCTATCGTCCTCGGTGTGGGTCCGCTCACGGGCAGCTTTGCCCCCGCGTCATGTCTCATGGTTGCCACCTTTCGATCGCCGAAATCGGGTAGAATAACCCACGTTCCCCTCATGTTCCGAACAGGGCCGGATATGAAATTCGCCGGGTTCGATTATCTGGTGATCATCGGTTCGGCGGAGGAGCCGCGCGTGTTGTTTTTTACCGAGGGAAGGGCCGATTTCCTGCCCGCAGGCCATATGGCGGGGCTGAATATTTCGGAGAACATGAGAGCCATGAAACGGGAATGGCGGCATGTGAGGTCGGTCGTCCTGACCGGGCCGGCGGCGGATAAAGGGCTGTCGTGTGCGTCTGTCTCAATCGGCACTGGGGGAAGCCTCGACAAGGCAGGTCTCGCTTCCCTCATGGCGGCAAAAAACCTCAAGGGATTCATTTTTCATGGGATCGACGGAATCCCCTTCGGTGAAAAAAATCTGGCCCTGGGCGATGAAATGATGAAGGGTCTGGCGGCAGGGAGTAAAGCGAATCGGGGATTTCTTTCGGTTCTCGAAAAATGTGGCGCCGGGGATTCCGCCGCGGGCAGCCTGCGGAATTATCGGATGAAACATATGGCATGTTACCATTGCCCCTCTCCCTGCATGAGTCACGTAACGGTTTCTATGCCTGGAACTTCCCGTGGGAAAGAAGCGCCGGAAGA
>JAFGWZ010000242.1 GCA_016936905.1 Deltaproteobacteria bacterium
GAACAGTTTGAAGACACGGAGGAAAAAGGAAAAGGGGGTGAAGAGTAACCATGGAAACGACGACGAACAGAAGAAGCACTCAAACATCGCGGAATTATAGACCGGGGGGTCAGCGTCCGGGAGGGCAGCGACCGGGAGGGGGCCGGCCCGGCGGGCGCAAGTTCTTCTCCCGTCGCAAGGTCTGTCGCTTCTGTGTGGACTCCAATATAAAGATCGATTACAAACGAGTAGATATTCTCAGAGATTTTCTGACGGAGCGTGGGAAGATAGTTCCTCGAAGAATTTCCGGTAACTGCGCCAAACATCAGCGTGAAGTAACGGCGGCGATCAAGAGAGCGCGGAATATAGCGCTGCTTCCCTATGTGGTCACCGAGGGATAAGGCCGGTAAAGCGATCCCTTGTTCAGGATGGGATGAACCTTGAAAGGAAGTGAAACGGGGACAGTACACAGGAGTGTAATTGCCGGGGTTGCAATATCCTCCGTCATGTTTACCGTTGCGGGAACTCCGTCGATTCTCGGTTCCGTTGCCTCACTGGCCCTGCCGGTGCCCCAGCTCTTTTATTATTCAAAGTTCGGAAGATTCCGGGGGATGATCGTTTTCGTCGTATCCCTCGGAATCGCATCACTGGCCCTCCGGTTTCTCAATTACCATCCGGTGGTGCTGCACCTTTTTCTCCTCGGTTCCCTCGGCTTCATCCTTTCAGAAGTACTGAGAAAAAATTATTCCATTGAAGTCACGATTCTCCGTTCCGCGGTGGGATTGATCGTTCTCGGATCGCTGGTGCTTGTCTACTACAGCGCCGTCCGGTGGGAGAACCCTCTTACCATGATCATGTCGTACATTTCGACAACCGTTGCAGAAAACATAGACGCCTACGCTCAACTGGGCGGAGCCTCAGATCAGATCGAACTTCTGAAACGTCACAGCGAACAGATAACTCGGATATTCTTTGGAATATTTCCGTCCATACTCACGGTGGGCACGTTGTTTTTGGTATGGTTCAACGTTATGGCGGGGAGGGCGTTATTTGTTAAACATGGTATGTGGTATCCTGATTTTGGCGATTTGTCACGGTGGAAACTTCGTGACCGGTATGTGTGGCTCGTCATTATCTCCGGGCTGCTTCTTATCCCGCCATTCACCGGAGTGAAAATCATTGGCCTTAATGTATTGATTATAATGTTATTCTTATATCTTTTCCAGGGGCTATCGGTTATTCACTTCTACTTTGACGCGAAGCGGGTGCCGACCGTTATTCGTCTCATCGGCTATTTCCTCATATTTGCTCAGCAATTCGTTATGCTCCTCGTTGTCGGACTTGGGCTCATTGACGTGTGGGCCGATTTCAGGAAACTGCAAAGGGCAAAGCAGTGATCGATGGCTCGATATTCACATTTCGGATCAGTTTCTAATGCCCCGTTACTCTTGCTAAAATAGCTTTTCCAAAATTAAATCTTGAACCGTCTGGAAAGTGATTGTAAAGAAGTTCATACATGGAGTTCGCCAACGAGTGGCCGAGTTCACGCTCACCCTTTTAAAGGGCCTCACCGATTGTTTCATGCTCGTTCGTGCGGTGCCATGAGCCACCGGCCGATCGGGCAGTATGCCGGGGGTACATAAGATCAGTCAGCGGGCCGCGTAGTCATGACTATTGGAGGTAAGAATGAAAGTCATTTTGAAGGAAAACGTTTCGTCGCTTGGAAAAGCGGGGCAGATCGTCAAGGTGTCCGATGGTTATGGACGGAATTTTCTGATTCCCAAGGGTCTGGCCGTCGAAGCGACGGAAAAGAATATCAAGGCACTCGAGCAGGAAAAGAAAAGTTCGGAAAAAAAGGCGGAACGGCAGCGGGAGCAGGCGGAAGAGACGAAGGCGCGGCTGAGCGGTATGGAATGCGCCGTTTACAGGAAGGAAGGCGATCAGGGAAAATTGTTCGGGTCGGTGACTCCCAAGGACATCGAAAAAGCGCTTGCCGAGCAGGGAGTCGTCATCGACAGAAAGAATATCGTTGTCCCCGAACCGATCAAAAGCATCGGCTCATATACCGTAAAAATCAAATTATCGTCAGGCCTGTCTGCCGAGATAACCGTGACCGTCCGAGGTGAGGCATAGGAGTCGAGAACGTGAAGGACATTGATTATTCATTGTATAAGCTCCCCCCGCAGAATACAGAGGCGGAACAATCGATCCTCGGCGGAATCCTGCTTGACAATCACGCGATAAACAGTGTTATCGAAATTCTCGAGACGTCCGATTTTTACAGTGAGGCGCACCGGAAAATCTTTTCCGCCGCCGTCGAACTGTCTGAAAAAAGTGAACCCATTGATCTTATTACGCTGAGCAACCTTCTCCGTGACAAAAAGCAGCTTGACGACATCGGGGGTGTTGCCTATCTTGCATCACTCGTTGACAATGTTCCTTCGGCGGCCCATATCGTTCATTACTCGAGGATCGTCAAAGAGAAATCGATCATGCGGAGGCTTATCGCCGTTTCGACGGAAATCCTCAACAAGAGCTATGAATCGTCGTCGAACGTCAACGATGTCCTTGATGACGCGGAAAACGCCATATTTCAGATATCGGAAAACAAGATAAAACCTTCGTTTTTCCCGTTGAAGGAATTAATCAAGGACAGCTTCAAGTCGATCGAACGGCTCTATGAGAAAAAGGCTCTGATCACCGGGGTTCCCACTGGATACGATGATCTGGATCAACTGACCTCAGGCCTGCAGAAATCGGATCTCATCATTATCGCCGGCCGCCCCAGTATGGGAAAGACGGCGCTTGCCATCAATATCGCCCAGAATGCTTCCATCAAGGAAGGTATCCCTGTTGCTATCTTTTCACTGGAAATGTCACGGGAACAGCTGGCCCTGAGAATGCTTGCCTCGGAAGCCAGGGTCGATTCCCAGCGTCTCAGAAAGGGCTTCCTCGGTGAAACCGATTGGCCCAAGCTTACGACCGCGGCGGGAACCTTGTCGGATGCGGCCATCTTTATTGATGACACGCCGGGAATATCGGCGTTGGAGATGAAGGCCAAAGCCCGCCGTTTGAAAGCGGAACACGGATTGGGACTTGTTGTTCTCGACTATCTCCAGCTGATGAGGGGAAGAGACTCTCTGATGCAGAGGGAGCAGGAAATATCGGAAATCAGCCGTTCGCTGAAAGCGCTTGCAAAGGAACTGAACGTGCCTGTTGTCGCGCTGTCACAGCTGAACAGGCAAGTCGAGTCACGAACGGATAAACGGCCTCAGATGGCGGACCTCAGGGAATCGGGGGCGATCGAGCAGGATGCCGATGTGATTTTGTTTATTTACCGGGACGAGGTCTATAATAAATCTGAAGACAACCCTGAAAAGGGGCTGGCGGAAATAATCGTGGGTAAACAAAGAAACGGCCCCATCGGAAGGGTTAAATTATCATTTCTCAATGATTATACGCGGTTTGAGAGCCTCGCTACGACGCGGGAATATTTTTGACCCTTTTGTCCTCGATAAGCTTCGGTTCGCTTCCCCAGTATGGAATCATAGCCCCAAGTTTTTTGAGGGCTTCTTTTTCGATCTGCCGGGCCCGTTCTCTTGTGATGTTGAACTTGTCTCCGATTTCCTGGAGCGTTTCCGCCTTGTCCGCCATAATCCGGTTCTTGATTATGTAACTTTCCCGTTCGTTGAGATGAGTCAGGGCGCCGGCGATATGCTTCTTTACCAGTGCCGTTTCTTCCATCTTTATAAGGCTTGCTTCCTGACTTTCGCCATCGTCCACGAGGTGGTCGATATACATGGAATCGCCGTCGCCGTCAATTGAGGCGTCCAGAGAGACGTCTCGATGGCTGAGGCGGAGGTCCATTTCCTCGATCTCGCTTTCCTTCACGTTCAACAGATCGGCGATATCCTTGAATTCGGGGTTTTTTTCCGAGATCCCCTGAAGTTTCTTTTTCATCTGGTTCAGTTTGAAAAACAGCTTCCTCTGGGCCTGCGTCGTGCCAACCTTGACGATACTCCAGGATTTGATGACGAAATTCTGCATGTAGGCCCTTATCCACCAGACTGCGTATGAAATAAGACGATACCCCTTATAAGGATCAAATTTTTTCACGGCATGCATGAGCCCGATATTGCCCTCCTGAATGAGGTCAATGAGCTTTACGCCGTAGTTTTTGTATTCATAGGCGATCTTGACGACGAATCGCAGATTCGACGTAACAAGCTTTTGCGCCGCTTCCATGTCGCTATTCTTCTTGAACCGAACGGCCAGCTTGAATTCTTCATCCGCTGAAAGAATATCAAACCGGTTTATGTCTGCAATATAAAGATCGAGTGTATCGGTGACTACCGGGAGTTTCATTGCCTGATCCTGCACCTCTTTCTGTTTGGGATCTCCCATCATGATCCCTGACTTCGACCTCGGTTCGGCCATGCCGCCCCGGGTTGACGATGCTGCTCATTATACCTCATGAATCATCAGAGTCAAGGGGGACTTGGGAAAACAGCGGTATCGGGGAGTCATGTTTCTCTGACTTTATCTGCCTTGACATTGCAGAAGTACATGCATACATTGATGATTAAAAGGAAAACGGTTGGAAATAAAAGAGTTTTTAGTTTAATCAAAGGTTGCTCCCTCATTCAAGGGGAATCGAAAGAGATAGAGGAGACAGGCATGGGATCTATAAACGAGATGGTCTTGGAATTCGCCTGCAGGTTTGCGGGCGAGGTTAATGCGAAAGCGATCCTGTTGTTCAGTGAAGTTGCTCAGGACATGCCCTTTGACGACAAGAGTAAGCCATATTGTGATACCATACTGATTACCCGTGGTGATGATGAGGTGCCGAAAAATCTTCGGACTATTCCGCAGGTGATCAATATTCCGCACGTTAGTCTGACCCGGATGAGCCAGATGAAGATTGCCATCACGAAGGGGATTGCCGCCGGGTATTTCGGCGGAGGGGATAAAATTCTCTGTCTCACCGGTATTCCTAAATTCGGATATGTGGACAGCATATTCATCGTTGATGTCGGCCGGGAATTTGAGATTCTTACGTCGGAAGATACGGCGGATATATTTGAGGGTGTGTATCCCGAGGTATTTGAAACAGTATTGAATATCGCCGTCGAGCTGGCGGCGCAAGGCAGGGAGGGGCGCCCGGTGGGCACCATTTTTATTCTGGGTGACGACGAAAAGGTCATGCAGCTGTCCCGGCAGATGATCATCAATCCCTTCAAGGGATACGATGAGGACGTCAGGAATATTATCGATCAAAGCCTGAGAGAGACGATCAAAGAATTTTCAGCCTTGGACGGCGCATTCGTTATCAGGGGTGATGGTGTGCTACTGACGGCAGGGAGACATCTAAGTGCCGCCTTTGAGGGAAAAGATTTCCCAAAAGGTCTCGGAAGCAGACACATTGCCGCGGCAGGTATCACGAGTGTTACCAATGCCATCGCCTTTGTAGTATCGGAATCAACCGGTACGGTGAGAATTTTCAAGAACGGAAAGATCGTCGTCGACATAGAGAAAGGGCTCGAGTGAGAAGGAGACAGGCCGGTCCGCTCATGAACTGAGCCCGGACAGCCCTTGCCCAACCGTTTAAGGAGATACTATGAGATTTGATAAGTTCACATTGAAATTGCAGGAGGCTTTTCAGGATTCGGAAGCCCTGGCAAATCAGTACAATCATCAGGCGATCGACGGAGAGCACCTTCTAATGGCACTCGTCCGCCAGCCCGAGGGTATCGTATCGGAGATACTGAAAAAGCTCGGGGCGGATCCGAAAAGAATCGAAAGAGAGCTGGAAAGCTCTCTGCGGGGCCTCCCGTCCGTATCCGGTGGAGGAGCATCTCAGAGGTACGTTTCGCCGCGGTTGAAGAATATCATGGACGCAGCCTTTGCTGAGGCCCAACGGCTCAAAGATGAATACGTAAGCGTGGAACACGTTCTGATCGCTATTGCCGCCGAAAAGGAAGGTGAAGCGGCAAAGATCCTTCAGCGTGCCGGTGTTACGAAAGATGCGCTCTTCAAGATTCTTGTGGACATCAGGGGAGGGCAGAGGATTACCGATCAGAATCCCGAAGATAAATACCAGGCATTGAAGCGGTTTGCCCGGGATTTCACGGAACTGGCCCGCAAAGATGCGTTCGATCCGGTTATCGGCCGGGATGCTGAAATAAGAAGGATTATGCAGGTCCTTTCGAGGAGGACAAAAAATAACCCCGTTCTGATCGGAGAACCGGGGGTCGGCAAGACGGCGATCGCCGAAGGCCTCGCCCAGCGGATCGTTCATGGCGATGTCCCGGAGAGCCTTAAGAACAAGCGGGTGGTCGGTCTCGACATGGGGTCGTTGATTGCGGGCGCAAAATACCGCGGCGAGTTTGAGGATCGACTCAAGGCCGTTCTTAAGGAAGTGGAAGCCGCAGAAGGAGAAATCATTCTGTTTATCGACGAGTTGCATACCGTCGTCGGAGCGGGAGCGGCGGAGGGAGCCGTCGATGCGTCCAATATGCTGAAACCGGCCCTTGCACGGGGAATGCTCCGCTGCATCGGCGCGACGACACTGAATGAATACAGAAAATACGTTGAAAAGGATGCCGCCCTCGAGCGGCGGTTTCAGCCGGTCTTTGTGAAGGAGCCGACGGTTGAAGATACGATCGCCATTCTGAGAGGGCTGAAGGACAGGTATGAAGTTCACCATGGAGTGAGGATAACGGATCCGGCGATTATAGCGGCCGCTACCCTGTCTCACCGGTATATCACCGACCGGTTTCTTCCCGATAAGGCAGTGGATTTGATCGATGAAGCGGCTTCCCGCCTGCGGATCGAACTGGACAGCATGCCTGCGGAGATCGATCAGATCGAGCGGAGGATCATTCAGATTGAAATCGAACGGGAATCACTGAAAAAAGAAAAAGATAAGGCGTCGACTGAACGGCGCGAGCATCTTGAGAATGAACTTGCCGAGCTGAAGTCATCACGGGATGAAATGAAACTGCACTGGACCAGGGAGAAGGATGCCATCAAGCACATTCAGACAATAAAAGAGAAGATCGAGGAATATAAGACGGCAGAGCAGAATGCAGAGCGAGAGGGAGACCTGGCACGGGCGGCGGAAATTCGATACGGAAAGCTTGTCGAGTTGAATAGAGAGCTCGAGGAAAGGAGCGTTAGCCTTGCTGAAATGCAGGCGGACCGGAAAATGCTGAAGGAAGAAGTGGATGAGGAGGATGTGGCTGAAGTTGTGGCAAGCTGGACCGGGATACCCGTGGCAAGAATGATGGAAACAGAAGTGGAAAAGCTCATCCACATGGAAGATCGGTTGAAGCAGAGAGTAATCGGTCAGGATGAGGCGATCCACGCCGTGTCGAATGCATTGCGGCGGGCGCGGTCGGGCCTGCAGGATCCGAATCGTCCCATAGGATCGTTTATCTTCATGGGACCGACGGGAGTCGGAAAGACCGAACTTGCCAAGGCACTGGCGGAGTTCATGTTTGACGATGAGCAGGCCATGATAAGAATCGACATGTCCGAATTCATGGAAAAACATTCGGTTTCGAGATTGATCGGAGCACCTCCGGGTTACGTGGGGTACGAAGAAGGGGGATATCTGACCGAATCGGTGAGGAGAAGGCCCTATTCGGTTATTCTCTTCGATGAGATTGAGAAGGCCCATCCGGATGTCTTCAATATCATGCTCCAGATCCTCGACGACGGGCGGCTCACCGACGGCCACGGCAGGACTGTCGATTTCAAGAACACCATTGGAATCATGACATCGAATGTGGGGAGTCAGTGGGTTCAGGATTTTTCGCTCTCGGAAGAGGAACGTCAGCGCCGCACCCTTGATGTCTTGAGGGCAACGTTCAAACCGGAGTTCCTGAATCGAATCGACGATATTATCAACTTCCGGTCACTGACGATGGATGATATCAAACGGATCATCGACATCCAGATCGGACTCCTCCGGAAACGTCTGAAATCGAGGAATCTGTCGATCGAGTTGAGTGAAGCGGCAAAACGGCACATTGCAGAGCTCGGGTACAGCGTGACCTACGGAGCGCGGCCGCTGAAGCGGGCCATTCAGAAAAATATCGAAGACGAGCTTGCCGTCAAGATCCTGGAGGGAACCTTCATCGACGGAGATGTGCTTTTCGTTGACGTGGATAGTGATGGTAGGGTACTATTCGCCAAAAAATAACGGTGCCGGCAGGGGCTGTCGGCAGTCCGCCGACAGCCCCCGGCCGTGGAACTGAAACCTGAAACTTGACGGGCTGTTGCACACATTTATTTTCACTGGGCCTATGGAGCTTTTTGATACAGTGACAGCTTGCTTAAGGCAATTCCAAAACGCGACCTTTGCCATGTGCCTTGAGCCTTTTGCCCTTAGCCTTCGTATTGAAGACCGCTCAAATGAATTTTTTATTTGGCTAACAGCCCGGTCAGACCTGAAACTTTGAACTTTAAAGGAGACAGATAGATGAATACAATGAGAACGGCGCTGCTGCTCGGTGCCCTGACCGGCCTTTTGATGATGATCGGAGGGTTATTCGGCGGGAAACAGGGGATCGTCATTGCCTTTGTCTTTGCAATGATTATGAACTTCGGAAGCTACTGGTTTTCCGACAAGATTGTTCTGTCCATGTACAGGGCACAGGAGGTGTCGGAACGTGATGCCCCTGATTTGTATTCACTGGTGAAAAATCTTACGCTCAGGGCGGGGATGCCCATGCCCAGAGTGTATATTGTGCCAGGGGATACGCCCAACGCATTTGCCACGGGGAGAAACGAGAGTCATGCGGTCGTGGCAGTTACAGAAGGGCTTCTGCGGATTTTAGAGAGGGATGAACTGGAAGGGGTGCTCGCACACGAGCTGACCCATATCAAGAATAAGGATATGCTGATCGGTTCGATAGCCGCAACGCTTGCGGGGGCGGTCATGATGCTGGCGAGTATGGCAAAATGGGCCGCATTGTTCGGGGTCAGCGGTGATGACGAGGACGGAGGGGGTATTATCGGTTTGATTCTCATGGCGATCCTGGCGCCGATTGCCGCCATGATGATCCAGATGGGGATCTCCCGATCGCGGGAGTATATGGCCGATGAGGGGGGAGCCAGAATTTCAGGCAAACCCTATGGCCTTGCGGGAGCCCTGGAAAAATTAGCATCTGTTTCACGGGCAATTCCCATGGATGCCAATCCGGCCACCGCCCATATGTTCATCGTTAACCCGCTTACGGCTCGATCGTTTGCAAATCTGTTCAGTACACACCCACCGATCGAAGAAAGAATAGAGCGATTGCGGGCGATGAGGCAATTATAGGTCCCTGTGACGGTTTAACCTTGGCCAACAGCCCGGTGTGTCGATTGTCTCTCTTTTTTATGTAGGGAGGATTCTGATGAAAAAGGCTCAAGCGGCAATAGTTTATGTTTTTATGGCGCTGATGTTGGTGAGTGCTTCTGCGATCGGGAACGAGAGCGCCGCCGGCGGAGGACAACCTTCCGCGGTGTTCCCCGAGACATCGTTCACGTTCAGCCCTGTTCCGGAAGGGATGGAGGTCAAGCACGATTATCCTGTCGTCAATCAGGGAAGCGCTGATCTCGAGATCACCCGCATCGAGACGACCTGAGGGTGTTCCGCCGTCTCGTACACGAGGCGGATCCCTCCCGGTGGTGAGGGAAGAATAACCCTGAGATTGAGAACGGACGGCTATGGCGGACGAACGGTTGTGAAGAGTGTCACCGTTTTTACCAACGATCCGCGCAGGCCGTCTATGCGATTAAAGATTACCGGAAACGTTGAAGAATATGCCGTGATAGAACCTCAGCGCGTCAGACTGATCGGTCCTGTGGGGAAGCCGCTGGAGTCGAAAATCACCATTGTCCCGAAGGATCGTTATCCATTCACCGTTACGGGCATCAGGATGCGAAGTGGACGTTATGTCAGCGCCGAACTGCGCGAGAAGGCGGGCGGCGGTTATGAAGTAACGGTTGTCAATCGCAGAACGACAACGGGGATCTACTATGATACGGTCATTCTGACGACGGACAGTGCGATACGGCAGGAATTGATGATAAGTGTTTTTGGGAAGATCATCTGATCCCCTGACGGTCGGACGGTAATCTCCGGATTAGCGTCATCGGAGGTGATGGGCGAGTGTCATCGTATTGCCGGCACTGTCGGTGGATTTGGAAGCAGGTCCGGAATCGGTGCCTCTCTTTCTGATATCATTTGGACAATTCATTTCGATTATGCTAGTAAGTTCCCGTTCACTCTCATCAGTAGGGGAAGCGGAAATATGGCAGGCAATCAGTAATGATCGATGTAATCCGGAGGGAAATGCTATGACGGACAACAATGAAGAAAAAGGCTTTTCCGTAAAAGATCGACGGGTTTTCTCCGATGATGGTGAAATTCGTCATGAAGAACCCTCTGATGAAGAGGAAAGGGCAGGTCAGGGCAACAGCGCGTCATCTGGGAGCGGTGCGGAAGCAAAAGAAAGCCCCGGCGATGCCGCGAAAAAAGGTGAGGAGACGCCGCTTCCGGAAATAAACTTTGCGAGCTTTATCCTTTCACTCCATACCTCGGTTCTCTTCCATTTCGGTGATTTTAAAGATCCTGCCACTGATAAAACCGCGAGAAATCTTCCCGCCGCCAAGCAGACAATAGATCTTATCAGCATACTCCAGGAGAAGACGAAGGGAAATCTCGAGGAATACGAGAAGAATCTCATCGATGAAGTTCTCTTCGAACTGAGGATGCGTTACGTGAAAGAATCAAAGCTGAAATGACACGACGACTGTCCCCTGCAAAGGTGAACCTCATCCTTCATGTTCTCAGGAAAAGAGAAGACGGCTACCATGATATAGCGTCATTGATGCAGAAAATAAGTCTTTGTGATGAAATGACGTTTTCCCTGGGCGGGGATAGAATCGTCGTTAAATGTCCTGGCAGCGGCCTTCCGGAGAATGAAGATAATATCGTGTACAAAGCTGTTCAGTCCCTCTTTTCCCACATAGAATACCGGTCGGGCGTTGAAATAACCATCACGAAAAGGATACCGATCGCGGCGGGCCTGGGAGGGGGAAGCTCAAATGCCGCGACAAGCCTGGTCGCGCTGAATGAGATGATCGGCTGTGGATTGACGCGGGATGAATTGACTGCCATTGGATCGAAAATCGGTGCTGATGTACCGTTTTTCATAAATTCCGGCGGAGCCTGCTGGGCCTTCGGCATCGGAGACAGGCTTCAGGCTGTTGAAGGTATGCCGTCCATGTGGTTCGTTCTTGTTAATCCGCGTTTCGAAGTTTCCACGAAAAAGGTGTATGAAAGTTTAAAAATGGGATTGACAAAAGAGGTAATTAAATATAACATCCCCCGACTTAGAAAAGTGCCCCAGATTGTTCGAGCGCTTTCCAATGATCTTGAAAATGTAACGCTGAAGCTGCATCCCGTGATTGGTGAAATTAAAGATATTCTTGTGACATATGGGGCCCTTCGATCTTTAATGTCGGGGAGCGGACCAACGGTCTTCGGGATCTTTCATGACGAAGAGACTGCACGGAAAGCAGAGGAAAAACTGAGTACGGAGAATGTGGGCGCTGTGTTCATTGCCAGTTCTCTGTAGGAAAGTGACGCGGATGTCTTGACGTATACTGGGGCGTCGTCAAGCGGTAAGACACAGGATTTTGGTTCCTGCATACGGAGGTTCGAATCCTCCCGCCCCAGCCAACTACCGATATGCGAAAAGAATGATCATGCTTGAACGTTTACGGATTTTTTCTGGTAATTCCAATAAAGTAATCGCGGAAAAAATATGTGAGAAGCTCGAAGTATCTCTCGGGAAAGCCGGCGTCTGCAAATTCAGCGATGGTGAAACCCGGGTTGATATACGGGAAAACGTGCGGGGGATGGATGTATTTGTGATCCAATCCACCTGTTCTCCGGTGAACACCAACCTGATGGAGCTGCTTATCATGATCGATGCCTTGAAGCGGGCATCGGCGGACCGGATAACGGCGGTCATTCCCTATTACGGTTATGCCCGGCAGGATCGAAAGGCTGAGCCGAGAACACCCATAACGGCAAAGCTTGTTGCCGACCTTCTCACCGTTGCCGGCGCGTCACGCATGCTGGCAGTGGACCTTCATGCCGGTCAGATTCAGGGATTTTTCAATATCCCGGTGGATAATCTTTACGCGTCCCCGCAGTTGCAGGAATACGTCAAAGAGAAGTATAGCGAGCATGAAATGATCGTCGTGTCTCCCGATACAGGAGGTGTTGTCAGGGCCCGGGCCTTTGCGAACAGGATCGGGGCATCCCTGGCAATTGTGGATAAACGGCGGGAAGGGCCGAACCAGTCGGAAGTGATGAACCTGATTGGAAACGTGGAAGGAAAACTGGCAATAATTCTCGACGATATGATCGATACGGCCGGTACGACGGTTCAGGCCGCTGAGGCCATAAAAAAAGGTGGCGCTGTCGACGTTGTTGCCTGTTGCACCCACCCGGTATTATCGGGACCTGCCATAGAGCGCATAGTCTCGTCGGCCTTGAAAGAAGTAGTCGTGACGGATACGATTCCACTGCAGGAAAATGCCAAATCATGTGGGAAAATAACCACACTGTCCATATCGGGGTTATTGAGCGAAGCAATCAAACGGATTTATTATAACGAATCGGTGAGTTCATTATTTATTTAGTAAGTTAGGAGATATAAATGGAAACGATAACAATAGACGCGCGGGTCAGGCAGGGAACAAAAAAAGGACCGGCGCGACGACTCAGAGCCCTCGGGCTTACACCGGCGGTGGTTTACGGAGCTCAGAGAGAACCGGTCAGGCTGGAAATCAACTCATCAGATTTGAAACGGGTACTCGAAAAAGTCAGAAAAGAGACGGTTTTTATAAAACTGGCGATTGATGATGCGGGAAAGAAGACGGAAAGCCTCTCGATTTTAAAGGACATTCAGGTAAATGCGCTTAAGAAAGAGATAACCCACGCTGATTTTTACGAGATCAATATGAGCAAGCCACTTACCATTGACGTCCCTGTCTTGCTGACCGGAACGGCGCCGGGGATCGAAAAGGGAGGCGAGTTGATCATGATGAAAAGGGAACTGAAAGTGTCCGGTCTCCCCTCCGATCTGCCCGAAACGGTGGAAGTCGACATAAGTACCCTTGATATACAGGAATCCGTCAGAGTTGGAGACATTACACTGAAAGACGGGATCACCTTTGTCGACAGCGATGATGTGGTCATTGCCCATGTTGCCATAACACGGGCGGCAATGGCGGCGGCAGGTGCAGCCGCGGGTGAGGCGGCGGAAGGTGAACCGACGGAAGCCGTGGAGGCTAAAGAGGAGGTAAGCGGAGCCGACGACACAGACGGAGAAAAATAACTGGTTTTCGGCCAAAAGAAACGCCGCGGTCCGGTGAGGGAACTGGTGAAACTGATTGCAGGACTGGGGAATCCCGGATCAAAATATCGTGAGAGTAAGCATAATGCGGGGTTTCTCATTGCCGACGCAGTAGCGGAGCAGTGGAATATCGCGTTCTCGTCGGAGAAGTTCGATGCGATCTTTGGTAAAGGGGTTATAAAAAGTCATCCGGTTATTGTGGCAAAGCCGCAGACATACATGAATCTCAGCGGCATAGCCATCGAAAGGCTGGCTCGCTTTTTTAAAGTGGAAGGAAATGATGTCATTGTAATTCACGATGAACTCGATCTTGAATTCGGTGACATCCGGATTAAAGTAGGCGGTGGTGACGGAGGACATAAGGGGTTGCGGTCTGTCATTGATTGTCTGGGAGGACCGGAACATACCAGGATTCGATTTGGTATCGGAAAGCCTGCCGGGAAAGAGATGACGGAGCGTTACGTCCTTGAACCTTTTTCTGAGGATGAGATGAAGCGTATGCCCGGGTTGATCGCCAGGGCGGTGGATGCCTTGGTTGAGGTCGTTTCATCTGGTGCTCAGGTGGCCATGAATAAATTTAATGTGAGAGTTACACAAAACTCAAGTAAGGAGGTTGGATTGTAGGTTATGGAGTTTTTACTTAATTACGCGTGGTTGTGGGGCATCCTCGGGTTGGTCCTGGCGTTCGTGATTTACA
>JAFGWZ010000004.1 GCA_016936905.1 Deltaproteobacteria bacterium
GGGCACTGGCAGATGGAATAACCGCGGAAATGGCCGCCGACATGGATGAATTCAGACAAAACGAAAGCAACGACCTTGCCGATGGTTCGTGGTACAAGCATGTCACGGGAATGGACGCCGTAACGATTGATCTGGATCTTATTACGATTAAGAGCAATGTATACACCATCATCTCTACGGGGCATGAAGGTACCATGAAGAAGCGTATAACCTGCGTAATTAAACGATCCATAACCGACAAGACGGCAACCCTCTTGTCCTGGAAGGTAGACTGATGCCCGGAAAGATACTCGGACTCGATATCGGATACGAGACAATCACGGCGGTTCACGTGACCGGCAGTACCCCGTCGTATGATGTTGACGATATACGGATCATCGACATCGAAAAAGCGGGAGGTATCGATAGCGCCTTGAAGGAACTGCTCGATGGAAACACCGCACCGGGGAGCGTCTGCATAACATCGCTTGCGGCCCGGTACTGTTCCTTCCGCACCGTTCTCCTGCCCTTCACCGGAAAGAAAAAAATTCTTCAGACAATCCCCTATGAGCTGGAACCGTTGCTTCCGTTCGCCGTGGACGATGTGGTCATCGATTACCTCGTCATCGACCAGACGGACCAGTCAAATCTTTTTACCGCAGCGGTCCCCACGGCGCATATAACGGACCTTGTAGGCATGCTCCGGGAAAACCATCACGAAGCGCTTATCATCGACATCGATGCCGTGCCGGTTGCCCTGAAGCTCATGTCTGCCGTTATGCCAGGTGAATACGGACTACTGCTCGATAGAGGCTCGCGGGACACAACGGCTGTTATTTTCACGAATGAGAAGATTCTCCATGTACGCCACTATTTCCAGGGAAGCGATACTCTGCTAGACGAAACGGGCAGCGGCACGGAAGCGAGAGCAGCGGAATCGGATGCGGTCCGTTCCGAAGCATACCGGAAGTTCCTGCGGGACGTGGGCAACACGCTCAACCTGCTCGGTTTGAGGGGCGACCTCGACGGGAATCTCGGCACCGTATATCTGACGGGAAGCGGAGCGGACGACTCCCTCCTGAAACAGGAGACGGCAGCCTTCTTCTCCGTGCCGGCGGAACCGGTGGATCTCTCGACGATCGGCACAGTCCGGTTCACCGGTGAAACTGAGCAGCAGTGGAACCCGCTGACCATGAACAGAGCCCTCGCTCTGGCAACCCGGGGCATAAAAAAAGCAGCCGGATTCAATTACGCCGTGGGCGCATTCGAACCGCAGCGGAAATACGACATCCTCAAAAAAAATGTGAAATCGGTCGCCGCCGTGCTGATTACCGTGGCCGTTCTCTTCGGAATTGATCTCTTCATGGATTACCGGTGCGACCGGATCTATGTGCAACAGATGAAAAGCGCCATCCGCACCATCTTTACGGAAACCATGCCCGGCGTGACACGGGTCGTCGACCCGCTCCAGCAGATGAGAACAGCCCTCAATGAAATGCGAAAAACGGCGAGCGGCATGTCGCACATAGGTTCGGGGCCGACGGTACTGGACATTCTCAATGCCATATCGCAGCAGATTCCACCCTGGACCGATCTGCTCATAACAAGTTTTACCATTAACGGCCCGATCGTTGAGATAAAAGGAGAAACCGACAACTTCAACACCGTCGATGCGATCAAAAACGCCCTCGACAAGTCGACCCTGTTCGCCAATGTAAAGATCAGCTCGGCCAACCTCATGAAAAAGGGAAGCAGGGTCGGTTTTGATGTAAGAATGGACGTAACGACGGGAGCGCCTCCCGTCCACACCGTGTCGTCGACGGCTCCATAAACCCATGAGGAAGCGTGCAGAACCATGATGAAGTTCCTGTCTCAGATCTCATTAACAAAGAGAGAAAAGCTCTACGTCGTGGGGGGGGCATCCGCGGTGGTCATCTTTCTGTTCATCCAATTTCTCCTGTTCCCCCTTTTCGATGCCAAGGCGAAGATGAAGCGGTCGATCGAGAGAAACGAGCGAATCCTGCAGGAAATTATCGAGCTGAGATCGGATTATCATTTCATAAAAAATAGCACTGACTCAATCAGGGCGGCATTGAAGAAGAGAGACAAGGATTTTACCCTGTTCTCCTTTCTGGAAAAGCAGGCGGGACGTGCAGGTGTGAAGACAAATATTACCTATATGAAACCGTCAACAGAAACCGACACAGGACCATACAGGGAATCTTCTGTGGAGATGAAACTGGAAGGAATCACCCTGAAACAACTGGTCGATTATTTATACTTTATCGAATCACCGAGAGATCTGGTTCAAATTAAACGAATTTCAATCAAGCAGAGCAGCAGTCAGCGCCATCTGACCGTATTGATTCATGCACTGACGTACCTCTCTGAATGAACGATCTCTCTGTTCGATTGTCTCATCGAACCAGCCTGCCGGACGATGAGACAACCGGTGACTTCGGGAAAGATAATAAGGATCGTGGGAAACATAACGCCATAAAGGGCAGTATAACCGAAACGAACGGATTGTTCCCCCAGGTGAAAATTCAACAAAAGCGGAAATATCCATGAGGAAGAAACAAATCGGCGCTTACATAATATATACCGTTCTGGCAACGCTGGCGTTCCTCTACTTGCTTTTTCCCTCGGAGGCGATTGAACGGCACATCATATCGGCCGTCACACAAACGAATCCGAATCTGGCTTTTTCCATCGGAACGGTAACGCTGGGGTTTCCACCGGCGCTGGATATGGAAAACGTATCGCTACGGTCTCCCCGGTACCCCGAATCCCCGCTGAAGGCGGATCGTGTTACCGTCAGCCCGTCTGTCAAGGGTCTCCTGACGGGAACCCCCACGATGTCCGTTCACACACGCGCCTATGACGGCGCCATACGGGGAGGAATCGGATTCAAAAACGGTTCGAAGAATCCCGTCATGACTATCCGTGCTGACGGGGATAAAATCAATGTGGGAAAATGCCCGTACATCGCGTCAGTGATGCGCCGCACCATAACCGGTACGATGAAAGGCACGTTGACATATGACGGCACGTATGATGAAATCATAAAAGGCAGCGGAAGCGCCGACATACTCCTTGAGAACGGCAGTTTCCAGCTCCTGAAAAACATGTTCGGCTTCGATAAAATCGATTTTGACCGCATCACCGCAACCATGACCCTGAAAGACAGGGTATTGAAGATAACTCAGGCTGAACTCGTAAGCCGGCAGCTTCGGGGAACGCTTTCGGGAAGCATTTATTTGACTCCCGATATTATGAAGAGCCGCCTTACTCTGACGGGAAAGGCGGAGGTCCCGGCACTGGGAAAAGCCCTCACGGTGATCCTCCGGGGGACAGTCGATAATCCGCTGCCGAGCGTGAGGTAAGATAACGTGACGATCAAGACACCATATCGAACAGCACTTATCCTCGTGGCAATAACCGTCATAACGTATCTTTCCGTGGACATCTTTTACAAGGCGGTTTCCATGCAACTTCTCGGCGGCAATGTACCGTCGACGATCACGGAAAAACCTGCCGGCCATATGACGGCGCCGAAACCGTCACCAGACACATACACGCCGATTGCGGAAAGAAATCTCTTCGGCTCGGCAAGCGCCGCATCCACGGCGGAGGTTCAGATAAACGTGGAAGAGCTTGAGCCGACAAAACTCGATCTCGAACTGATCGGAACGGTATCGGGA
>JAFGWZ010000243.1 GCA_016936905.1 Deltaproteobacteria bacterium
CCGGGACCACCGGGGCGGCGGTCGGGCATCGGGCCGAGAAACGGCGGCGCGGGTGGCAGCAGGGGCCATCGCAAAGAAGATACTCAGACAGAGTGGCATAACAATTGTGGCGTATACGAAAGAACTGGGCGGCATCGCCGCGGAACACATTGACATCAGCGCCATCAGAGGAAACGAACTTTTCTGCCCCGACGAAACGGCGGCACAGCGCATGATGAAGAAACTGGCCGAAGCGAAAAAGGAAGGCGATTCTCTCGGTGGAATTGTCGAGATTCTTGTCCGGGGGTGTCCTCCCGGCCTGGGCGAACCTGTTTTTGACAAGATCGATGCGGATCTTGCCAAGGCCGTCATGAGCATCGGTACCGTCAAAGGGGTTGAAATCGGAGCGGGGTTCAAGGCCCCGGGAATGACCGGATCCCAATGCAATGACGGCATAACGCCCGATGGTTTCACCGGCAACAATGCGGGAGGCATCCTCGCCGGCATCACCACGGGACAGGATATAGTCATCAGGGCGGCCTGCAAACCCATCGCCTCGATCGAAAAACCACAGAAAACCGTGGACAGTACGGGAAAACCGACTACCATCTCCGTCACGGGACGGCATGACGTCTGTGTTATCCCCCGAATCATACCGGTCTGTGAAGCCATGGTGGCCATTACACTGGCGGATTACCTGCTGCGGCAGAAGACAGTGTGCTGAAAAGGCACTTCGGTCAAGGGCTTCAGGACAGGGTTGAAGTATTTCACTGCCCCGTCAATGTTTGTGGTATTCATGGCGGGACATTTATGCTACGGTACGTCATGATGCTCCGGGTAAAGGATCGGATCTTCCCCGTTTCGTTCCAATCAGCATCAAGATCTGGCTCTGCGGGAATGGCCATGAAAGACACTTTACTCAGTCACCATAGACACCCTGCGGGAAGAGGGCACAGTCATCAGGATGTTAAGATCGCACAAGGAAAGGGACGGTCATGATGGATCTTGGAGATATCGTCGTTATTGAGAGGCGGGATCACCCTTACTGCGGATGGAAGGGTAAAATTGTGGGACGGCGAGGAAACCGGGCGCCCGGAGATCCGTGGTTTCTGGTGTACGTCATGTCTCGGGGAAGAAGCTACCTGTTTCCCCAGTCAATGCTTTCCGTTGTGGACAAAAAAACCGCCGACCATGAGGTACTTGTGTGGCCCGTGAGCGGCGAAACAATGGAGCGACCGCAATAGTTCACATCGGCGCTGCATGAGGCACATGACACCGGCTGGCTGTTGATGAGGGGCATGGGATATTGCAACGCGTAAGTTTAATCAAGGTATGGACATGATTCCATCCTTGGTGACCACCGCCGTTACCAGTTCCGGAGGTGTCAGATCAAACGCCGGATAATAGGCCCCGACATCGGGGCCGCTTATGGGAATCCCTCGAAATTCGAGCACTTCGCCGGGATCCCGTTCCTCGATCGGAATGTCCTCTCCCTTCAGTGTCCGCCGATCCGGCCCGCCGTATCCGAGAATATAAAAGGGTACATGATAATATGCAGCCACGACGGCAAGCTGGAGGGTGCCTACCTTATTCGCGACGGTTCCATCCATGGCGATACGGTCGGCGGCGGTAAAAACCTTGCTGATCATTCCCTTGGACATGCAATGGGCGGCCATATTGTCGGTAATCACCGTCGTTTCAATCCCCAGTTGGCTCACGGACCACGCCGTCAGGCGGGCTCCCTGGAGATAGGGCCTCGTCTCCGTGCAGATTACCTTGATGTCCCTGCCGTTCATCGTTGCGTAGTGAAGCATATAGAGCAGTCCTGCCCCGGCAAAGCAGTGGGTCAGTATCGTGTCACCCGACTCGAGAAGCGTTTCCCCGTGCCTTCCCGTATCCTGAGAAATTGTTCGCTGCCGCTCCAGTACCTCCGTGAGATACGTGAGAATCACCGATGAAAACGGCCCGTCGTCTTCTTCGATCCTATCCATGATTTTTTTCACGAGGACCGCTAGATGAAAACCCGTCGGACGGGTAGCGCGGAGACGTTCAGCGGCATGTTTCAGGCGGTGGAGGGCCTGCTGCCGGTCGTCATGCCGGCGTTCCGCTTCCAGGGCGGAGAGATAGAGTCCGAATCCGGCGGTAATGGCGATATCTCCCGCCCCCTGCACGGCCATATCCTCGATCGCCTGTGCAACAGCCTCATGGGAATGACAGACGAGAGGGACAATTTCTCCGGGGATTCTCCGCCGGTCGATGATGACCAGCCCGTCGCCGTCGAGATAAACATTGTTTCCCAGATTCATGAGCAAGGGTTCCTGCATCCCGTAATCTCCTGTCAGACGCTCTATCAATCCCGTATCGATAAGCTGGCTCCCAAAAGAGTTTTCATTCGGGCAATAGCCTCATGCAATGACTTTTTCAATGACTTGTTACAACTGAAGCTGCCGGTCTTTATCACAGATTCTTCAGTTCTCTCACGATATTTTCAAGGGGCGGCCTCCTGTTGATGTCATGGACATCGATATAGCGAATGATACCCTTTTTATCGATGATAAAGACTGCCCGTTCGGTTGTCCCGTTCGAACGGAGAATTCCCAGTTTTTGGGCAAGAGCGCCGTGAGGCCAGAAATCGGAAAGGACGGGAAACCAGAGATCACCCATCTGGTTTGTCCAGGCATACAGGGTAGGGATATTATCCACCGATATTCCCAGAAGAACGGCATCGAATTCTTCGAAGATGGGCTGCAGTATGTTGTACCCGGGCCACTGATCCGAGCAGACAGGTGTCCACGCCGCGGGGATAAACGACAGGACGACGTTCTTTTTACCCTTGAACTGGCTGAGTAACACCATGCCGTCCTTCACCGACGGGAGGGTGAAGTCGGGAGCGGGATCGCCGACCTTTACCTTGAGGATACTATCGGTGGGTTTCAGAGCCCCCGTGTTATAAATATTGTTCTTATATGCCGAAGAGACTCCGACGGCGTTGCCGGCGATCATACAGACAGACAGGGCGACTGCCAGTCCGATCAGGAATCGTATCGTTTTCATGTTGCTGCCCTCCTCATTTAACCTCTGATGCTTTCAGGATAAGATCGAGAAATGC
The DNA here is from genome assembly GCA_016936905.1 of Deltaproteobacteria bacterium. Taxonomy (GTDB): domain Bacteria; phylum Desulfobacterota; class Syntrophia; order Syntrophales; family UBA6807; genus DSDU01. The sequence continues at coordinate 3,089 of JAFGWZ010000243.1, forward strand.
CTGGGCCGTTTCAAACTTTCCCACCTGGGTGAAAAATATTTTTGCCTGCTTTTCCTTTGTTATAGCAAGACCGACGAAAAAGGGCGTCCGAACTCTGCCGATCCTGTCGTGGATAGCATACGTCTTATCTGGAAACAGAGGGAAAGGGACAGCATATGTTTCCCTGAAATAGTTAACTTCAAACGGTGAATTCCCCGCTCCGATTCCAATAAGTTTAACCTTTCCCTTTGCCCGGGGATCATTTTCTATAACGTGGTACAGTTCATTGACAGAAGGAGCCTCCTTCTGGCAGAACGGTCAATACATGCTGAAAATCTCGACAATTATTATTTCCGCCTTAATATCAGGAATATCGAATGACCCGCTTCCCGGAAGGCCGAGATATTTCTTATGGGCGGAGTCATCTGGAGCATCCAGTTTGACCGAAGGGAAAAAGGCTCCCTTCGTGAGAATCTCCTCATCGGCACATGCCGCCGAAAGTCCGACGAGCATAATGAACCCGAGGATTACCATCACCGGCACAGCAATTTTTTTCATAGACCGTCTCCTTTCATCAGTCAATGACATGCTTTCACTATTACCATAAACTCGTCATTCTCTCTACAATTTATCCCGAATCATTTCAGAAAGGGTAGGTTGGACCACCATTTTTCTGTGCAATATAATACCTTGACTATTTACACCATTCATGTATCTTTCTGCAGAAATACCCGATGGTTGGAAGGAAAGACACTCAATGAACAACGAGCGGAATATAATCGGCATTGCCACGCTTATCGTGGCGCTCCTTCTTCTCTTACCGTCGGTCAATGCCGAAGACAAACATGGTCCCGGAGATGGGATGCCCAATCTGAAATACATTGCCGAGTTTGAAGATGGTATACTTTACAAGGCGGGGGATTTCAATGTGGTCGAGCTCCACGGCAATTATCATCAGATGGGCAGGCAGTATGGCAAACTTCTTAAAGAAGATCTGGCAAAGCTCTATGACGAAGCGGTCGGTAAATCTCTCATCAAACGAGAAGGGCTGACCTTCGAGAAAATGATCGTTCATGCCCGGTCAGTCTTTGAAACGTATCCCCAGCGGTTCAAAGCGATACTCCATGGCATGTCGGAAACCTCGGAGATCGAAGTCGACAAGCTTATCCTTCTCGATCAGATCGTCCCCTCTCATTCTACCGAAGACAGCCATATTTCTTCGTTCATAGCAGCATGGGGGGAGTACACATCGGGAAAACCCCTCATCGTGGGAAGAAACTGGGGCCTAACCCGGTCGTTCAGTGACTATGCCCTCTATTTAACGGTGGCGATTTATAATCCCGACGATGCAAGTATTCCTGCTGCCAGCATCGGCTATGTCGGCCAGGTAAGTACCTTTACCGGCATCAATGAGGCGGGGCTGATGATTGCCATGAATGAGGGGATTATTTCCGGAGGCCGGATCTCTTTCCAGAATAGAATCAGTTCACCTGTCTTGACTATGGCATTTCTATTTGACTCATTTACCACGAAACAGCTCGACGCGGCGGTGAATACGGCCCGGTCGAGTATTCCTTTTATTGTCAACGTTGCCGATCGGAATGGCGCCTGCTCATATGAGTGGCCTACCTTCGGGATCAGGAAGAGGGACGGCGATGCCAGGGGGCTTCTTGTCGCGACGAATCATTTCGTCGATCCTTCCTGGGGCATGGTGGAACAAAGAAGGGCTGCGGCCGGCCAGTCGGCCCTGCGATGGAACAATCTCCGTTCCTTGGCTGCAAACTTCAAAGGGTCATTCGAACCGTCCGTTATGATGACCGTTATGGATACACCGGTTGAGAAGGGGGGTGCAGACGGGGACGGTAAGACAGGCACGACAGCTTATCAGGTCATCGCCGTTCCTGAACAGCTGAAAATCTGGCTGAAAGCACCGGCATTCCAGGACTGGACCGAGATTGACCTGTCGTTGCTGTTCAGGAATTAAAACCGTCACCTCAATTTTCTATTTTCTAATTGCTAATTCGTTTCCGAATTCCGTTACCCCGGCCTATTGGAAAATTAACTTGACAAGCCGGGGCGTTCTTCATATAAACTTTTCAAAGCGGGTAAATCCTGGGATAGCCGTGATGCATTGTTATCATAAGTGTGCTGTAGGCGCACCGGACCCAGGGGCCGCTTTTCTCTTATGAATGTCTATCTTGATGAAAGCGGGGACCTCGGATGGTCCCTCGATAAACCTTATCGGAACGGCGGATCGAGCCGTTATCTGACCATTGCCGCCCTCATTATACCCAAAACGCACGCCCATTTACCGAAACGGATAATCAGAAAGTTTTATAAGTCCCGTGATCTGTCTTCGAACGGCGAGTTGAAGGGGCAGTATCTGACGAAAGATGAGACGAAACGATTCATTCAGAAATTGATTCATCTCCTGGAACGGGAACCGTGCATCAGGATAAGTGTGATCACGGTAAAAAAAGAAAACGTTCAGCCTCACATCCGGTCTGATGCGAATAAACTCTATAATTACATGGTTCATTTTGCTATTCTTCAGGAGATAAAGGAGTGTCCCGCTGTAGATTTCATCCCCGATCCGAGAACGATAAAAGTTGCCAGCGGCAACAGTCTTGTGGATTATCTCAAGACGAAACTCTGGTTTGAATTGAATTCGGCAACGGTCATACGACACATTCCCGTGGAGAGTAAAAAGAATTTAACACTCCAGTTTATTGATTTCATTGCTCATATCGTGTGGAGCAGGTATGAGAACAATGACTATGATCTCTATCGGCTCATTCGTCCTTATATTACGGAACGGCATCTTTTCTTCTGACCGATGGAGGCAGGAATTCGGATATCAAAAATCGCAAAAAACGTAAATCGGAAACCGAATTTCGGAAAACGGAAAAAGGTGTATTAGAAATTAGAAAATGGGAGCGAGGACTGAAACATTAAATGTGCAACCTTATATTCGGCGGTTTATCTTCCGGCATCTGATCAATCCCTCTTGACTTACGCGCCTTTTGCTTTCTCACTACTCATAACGTTTTTTCTATGTATTTCGGAAGATCCTCCTGCGGCATGTCTTTCAATCGGGGATACCTGCTGTCCTTGCCCGACAGCAGCGGTTCTTTCACCGGCCAGGAGATGGCGATGTCGGGATCTGACCAGAGGATTCCCTGTTCGCATTCAGGCGCGTAGAAATCACTGCATTTATACGAAAAGACCGCCACATCGGTGACCACGGTGTATCCATGGGCGAACCCCGCCGGTACGAACATCTGCCGCTTATTCTGTTCGGACAGATATTCTCCGACCCAGTGCCCGAATGTAGGTGAACCCCGTCGTATATCGACGGCGACGTCAAAAACTTCTCCCTTCAGAACCTGCACCAGCTTGGCCTGACTGTGGGGATGTTGGTAATGAAGCCCTCGCAGTGTTCCATAAATGGAATATGAGGTGTTGTCCTGAACGAACGAGCAATCTATGCCGGCCTCTGTATATCTATCCCTCTGATACGTTTCCATGAAAAACCCACGGGTGTCCTCAAATACAGCAGGCTCGATAATCACAACCCCCGGCAATGCCGTTCCCTTCACTTTCATGCTGTTGTTCCTTACATCCGCTTCATATCTGGAGAAATAGTGAATAGTAATTGGGATATGGAAATTCGGATAACGGAAAACGAATAACGAAAATCGTTAATCGTATCCCGTTTGGCCGATATTTTTCCTTTCGCCTTGCCCTGTGCCTTTTGCCTGCCTTAGCCCTTTGCCTGAGCCTGAAATTGCCCTTAGCCTGAAGTATGTCAACGTTCCCGGAAATGGCTCAATTTGGGTTTGCCGATGGGGAATACATTAAATCCTATGTCGAACAGCCGTTTATGATCGAGAATGTTTCTGCCGTCGAATATAAAGGCCGGTTTCGCCATCGCACGATAAATCTTTTCGTAATCGAGCTTTGCGTACAGGTTCCATTCGGTCATTACGGCAATGGCGTCGCAGCCTGCTGCGGCTTCATACGGATCTTCAACATAACGCATTTTTCCGTCGACGTCAGCGAGATCCTTCTTCGCGTTTTCGATTGCCTGGGGATCAGAGATAACCAACTCCGCCTTTTCCTCGGCCAGCCGTTTCGCGATGTATATGGCAGGACTTTCCCGGGTGTCTCCTGTATTAGCCTTGAAAGCAAACCCGAAAAGACAGATCTTCTTGTCCACCAGTGTATTGAACATGGTGAGCAGCATTGTGAAAATAAAACGTTCCTTCTGGTAGTTATTGATCCTTACAATGCCCTCCCAGTAATCGGCGACTTCGTTCAGCCCGTAGTGCCGACAGAGGTAGACAAGGTTAAGAATATCCTTCTGGAAACATGACCCGCCGAACCCCACGCTGGCGCTCAAGTATTTTTCGCCGATACGCTTGTCAAGGCCTATGGCATGGGCGATTTGGGTAACGTTGGCGCCGGTTTTTTCACAGATCGCCGAGATGGCATTGATCGATGATATTCTCTGCGCCAGAAATGCATTTGCCGCAAGCTTGGAAAGCTCGCTGCTCCAGATATCAGAGGTAATGATCCTCCCCTCCGGAACCCAGTTTTTGTATATCTCCACGATTTCATTCCTCGCCCGTATCCCCTCCGGCGTTTCCCTGGACCCGATCAGGACGCGGTCGGGATCGAGGAGATCCCTGACGGCCGTTCCTTCCGCCAGGAATTCAGGGTTCGAGATAACATCGAACTGGACATCCTTCGTTGCAGTAAGGATCCGTTCCATCGCCAAGGCGGTCTTGACGGGGAGGGTCCCTTTATCCACGATGATCTTGTTTGAATCGGACGCATCACGTATCTGGCGGGCAGTTTTCTCCCAGTACTGGAGATCGGCAGCCATGCCGGCGCCGGTCCCGAAGTTCTTGGTCGGCGTGTTGACGCTCACAAAGATGATCTCAGCGTCCCTGATCGCTTTGTCGATATCGGCGCTGAAAAAGAGATTCTTTCCACGGGTGGCCCGGACGATCTCCTCGATGCCCGGTTCGTAGATCGGCAGCGTCTCGGAATTCCATTGATTGATCCGATCGCGGTTGATATCCACTACTGTTACTTTATACCGGGGGCATTTATAGGCCATTACCGCCATCGTCGACCCGCCGACGTATCCGCCACCGATGCAGAGAATATTTTTCTTAAATGTACGACTGCTTTGCTTTTTATCAACCATACCGACACCATCCTGCCATCAGTTACTAAGATTTCCCCGCGACGTCCTGAGCAGCGGGTCCGTAACTGACTGTTCTTTACTTACCAATTGATTTGACTAATGATAAAAGATACTGTCCGTACTCATTCTTCTTCATGGGGTCCGCCAGCTTGAGCAACTGCTCCGTATCGATGTACCCAAGGCGATAGGCGATCTCCTCGATGCATGAAACTTTCAGCCCCTGCCTTTTCTCTATCGTTTCGATATACCTGCTTGCGTCGAGGAGCGATTCATGTGTGCCCGTATCGAGCCATGCAAACCCCCGTCCCAATTTTTCCACATAAAGTTCGCCATATTCCAGGTACTCTTTATTGACATCGGTGATTTCCAGCTCTCCCCGGGCGGACGGTTTCAACCCGGCTGCAATATCAAGGACCCTGTTGTCGTAAAAATACAGCCCCGTGACGGCCCAGTTGGATTTCGGCTGCGGCGGTTTTTCAACGATATCCTCCGCCTGTCCGTTGTCATGGAAGCTGACAACCCCGTACCGTTCCGGGTCGCGTACCCAGTATCCGAATACCGTCGCACCCTCTTTTCGCGCGACGGCATTGTGAAGTTTCTCCGGTAGGCCGTGGCCGTAAAAGATATTATCTCCCAAGATCATGCAGACGTTATCATTTTCCACAAATTCTCTTCCGATGATGAACGCCTGGGCAAGTCCGTCAGGGCTCGGCTGTTCAGCATATGAAAATGATATGCCCCATTGATCACCATTGCCGAGTAATGTCCGGAACTGAGGAAGATCGTGCGGGGTGGAAATGATGAGGATCTCCCGTATCCCGGCAAACATGAGGACGGAAAGAGGGTAATAGATCATCGGTTTGTCATAGATGGGAACCAACTGCTTGCTGATCACTCGTGTTATCGGATAAAGCCGGGTTCCTGAACCGCCTGCCAGTATAATGCCTTTCATAGCCCTCCTTTATGAAAACGTACCGAAATGGCCCGTGTCTATGGCGGGGAGAAGTCGGATACTATCGCTTCCTCTTTTCAGTGACTGCTCCATGATTATTCCTACCCGTCGCATAACCTGGTTGCACTGTGTCAGTGCAGCGTACGCACAGGGCGTGGCTTCGGGATAACCGCCGGCGCCTAAGGACGGCAAAGCAAATTTGATTTCTTGCCTTTCTGCAAATCAAACGCTATTCTTTACCGCAATTGACAGTGCCGATACCGACATGGGAGCTTACGGCACAGCCGTTGATGAACCGTCGATTGACAGGGCAAAATGCTACCATAGTAAGGTCATATTAACAAATAGATATTTTAATGTATCCCAATATTCCTGCGATCGCGGACGTCGATAAAGAAAAAGGGCGATTACAGGCTGAGGGCGGTCATGGGCGCAGGGCTGAGGGCTCAAAGTTTAGGGTAAAAAAAGGGGGGGTAAAGGTCCGGGTTTCGTTATTCGATTTCCGAATAATCAATTCCCAATTACTATTTGCCAATTTCTATTTTCCGTTTTACGTTATTCGATTTCCGAATCCAAAGGAGATGATGGAATGAAAGATGAATTCATGGAAGCGTTGAAAAAATTTGAACAGACGGCTGGGCCGGAACGGGCGAGGGCCATCAATGACCGGTTTGAAGAGCGGAAGCGGGTAATCATGGAAGACAACGAATATCTGCTGCAATGGCTGCCGGAAAGAAAGCGGAACGTGACGATGATGACTCTCCTCCAGAAGACATACGAGGAGCTCATGAAAGAGATGGAGGATACGGAAGGACAGGCCCAAGGCTAAAGGCTAAGGGCCAAAGGCAAAAAGGGAAAATCTGTAAAGTTTGAAGGTGCACGTTTTTCGAATTGCAATTTGCGATTTTCGTAATCCGAATTCCCATTTACCAATTTCTATTTCCCATTTTACCGTTTTCCGAATTACGTTATACGATATCCGATAATAGATCAATCGCAGGTGGTTATGAAGAAGGGGACTCTTTATATTGTCGCCACGCCCATCGGGAATCTTGAGGATATAACCCTCCGGGCGTTGCGGGTTTTAAAGGAAGTGGGGCTTATCGCCGCTGAAGATACACGGCACACGAAAAAGCTCCTCAACGAGTACGGCATCGCCACGGCGCTTACCAGCCTTCATGATCACAACGAACAGAAAAAGACGCCGTCCATCATCGCCGGGCTGAATGAAGGGATGGACGTGGCATACGTCTCCGACGCGGGGACGCCGGGCATATCAGATCCAGGATACATCCTGATCAACAAGGCGATTGAGAACAGAATAACGGTAATCCCCATCCCAGGGCCATCGGCGGTTGTTGCCGCCTTGAGTGCCTCCGGTCTTCCCATGGATCGGTTTTTCTTCCTGGGATTCCCACCGGCACGGAAGGGCAAGCGACGTCATTTCTTCAAATCTCTGCAGGAGGAGCATGCAACGATGGTGCTGTATGAATCTCCTCAGCGAACCCTTGATACGCTGCGTGATATTGAGGAGATTCTCGGTGACCGCAAGGTCGTCCTGGCGCGGGAACTGTCAAAGCTCTATGAAGAAATACTTCGCGGGACGGTATCGGAACTCATCGAAGCGCTCAGAGAAAGGACGATCAAGGGGGAAATCACCCTGATCATATCGGGCAAAGAAAGGGGAGACTCTCCCGGCTCACCTGAATCGATCATCCCGCAATTTGAGGCATTGGAACGGGATTCCCGCCTCTCGATGAAAGATATCGTCTCCATCATCGCCGATCAGACGGGTATGCCCCGAAGAGATGTGTACAATCAGGTTCTCAAATATCTGAAAGCGCGTAAGTCTCAATAATCAAAAGGAGATATCCTGTCTCCGTATTTTTTTCGGGCTTCCTGCAGCCGCTTTTTCTGTTGATCGAGTATCTCGAAAAGCACCGGGGGCGTTTCCTCGACCTCTCTGTACAATGCCGCTATGCGTTCGATTTTGGCGAGGTTCTCCGGTACGCGGCACCTGAACTGTCTGATATAGGATTCACGGGAATATTCCTGATTCAGAACCTCTTTGAAAAGGCGCTTCAGGTCGTCATAAACGGGGATCAGCCCGGTGGGTGTCGAGATGGCATCCACTTCGCCATGTATTCGCAGCTCCATCCACTTGACCCATACATGCTTGTCATGCATCCCCGTCAGATATTCTCCATTTTCCCTTTGAAAGTAATTGACCGCGAATATGACCGGAGTCATGTCAAGATATTTGGCGAAGTCCAGATGCATCTTTATGTACTGTCCTATCGGCATCGAAAGGAAATCGAGGTTGGACATGGGGTTGAAGCTGAGCACCCCTTCCCGGTCAAGGGTTGCGGCAGTGGTTTCCGATTCAATGCTGGCTCCCTTGGTAATAACACCATGATTCCAATTGAACGCCTCTTCACAGGGCACGGATATATCGGAATCCCGGCCTCCGTAAATGATACCTGAAATGGGAACGCCGTCGGGATTGTCGAGATTGGGATCGCAGTTTTGCAGTTCCGTCTGGCTGATCGTGTATCGGGCGTTTTTATGTGCCAGGGGTATGACGTTACCGCCTTCATCCTTCTTGCCTTCGAACCACTCTCCGGAGTGATTAATTCCCCGCTCCGGATGTTCGCGGCCGTCGCCGAGCCAGTAAGGAACTCCGTCACTGACGAGGATATTGGAAAAAATGACCTCACGAGGTGTCGTAAGGGCTTTGTAGATGACGGGATCGCCTTTCTCGCTTATATCCTGAATAATCCCGAAAATACCGCTTTCCGCATTGGCCCCGTAGACTTTGCCGGCCCTCTTCCGCAGGTAGGCAAGATCGTCACCGAGGATATATTCACCGGGCAGCATGGCCGTGGATGTTTTGCCGCACATGCTCGGGTACGCCCCGGTCAGGTAGGTGACCCTTCTTCCAGGGCCGTTGACACCGAGAACGAACATGTGTTCTGCGAGCCAGGATTCACGGGCGGCCTTTCTGATTGCCAGTCTGAGGGAGAGCTTTTTGAGGCCCACCGTGTTGCCGGCATACTGAGTGTTCACACTGTAGACGAGCTCTTCTTCCAGGTCTATGTAGACCCGGCGCTTATTAATATTTTTGCTGATTTTTCTTTCGTCAAGCTCCCCCGCGGAGTGAAGAATGCGGAAGAAATCCGTCGAGGCGCCGATCTTTTTGAATTGTTCGTAACCGGGACGGTACAGCAGGCTCTCGCTGTGGGCTACGTATGCGGAGTCGGTAATCTGGCAGCATGAAATTGAAAAATCAGACTGGGTCGGCCCTAGACTGAGAAACCGTACGATCATCACTTTGCCCTTCATGATGTTCGTGAGCAGGGTCCTGATTTCTTTTTCCCCCGTTTCTTTATCGATAACGTTGATATTGCTCCCGAGATCCATTCCTTCCGGCAACAGGTATTTAGTATGCTCTTTGTCACGAGCCTGGTCTTTGTACCCGTCGAAGTGTACCGTATGCCCCGCGATGGCGAGGGGAGTTTCCTCGCCCTGTTCGATGGAGAGTTTCCTGATGTAGTCGATATTCCCAGGGGCATCGGAACATATGAAAACGGATTCGGGACGACACGTTGCAATGGCATACGCGACAAATCGATGAAGTTTTTCATTTTCGAGCGTCATGAGTTTCCCGAGATTTGCTTCATCGAGCGACGACTTTAATACGGTATAGATATTTTCCATAGTAACGCTCTCTATCACTTTATTTACTACCTCCTGCGGGGGAGATGAACCTATCATACGGCCCTGTTGTCTGAGGGTATAAAAGTGGTTTCCCCTGCGGTGGAGGATGGAGAGTGGCAGAACCAGGGGAAACGATATGTATGTATATGGAGCGATTGCTGATCTGTTTCGGTATAGTCCTGTTATTTCCCCGTCGACACCTGCTCCGGCTCATATAAGCCATGTAATCTATAGGCATTTATTTTGTTTTGCAAGAAAAAATATAAAAAAACAGGCAAAGGACGCAGAGCGAGAACAACAGGTTTCACGTTTCAAGTCTCAGGTTTCATGTTTACCGTTTTGCGAATTCCGTTTTTCGATTTGCGATATCCGATGCCCGATTTGCATTGACACGCAAAAGTGATCTTCATATAATCTCGTTTTGTGAGAAAAGTATCCCACTAATGTGTCCGTAATGAGGGTTTAGTATGCGGTTTTTTGCTGCGATGGTTGCCGTTGCTTTCCTGGCGTCGGCCTGTGCGATTAAAATAGATATCGCCTATAAAGATCAAGACGCGCCCGATGCAGTCCCTTCGGTGATCGCTGAAAAAATGCCCGTCAAAGCCGTCATTGTTCTTCGGGACGAAAATGAGACGAGGACGAAACGGAGATCTCCCGGCGCAGGGATAACCGAAGTATACAAACTGCCGTCGGGGAAGATCATGAACGCGGCCCTGAAGAGCATGGCGCCCCGTTTTTTTGAGGAGTATTCTTTTCAGTCCGGGGGGGGGCAAGATCTCCGGCGGTGATATTGTCGTCCAGTCCGTAGTGGAAGATTTTGAAGTGGAACCGTCCTCAACCGGTTTTGCCGCCTGTAATATACGGATGAAGGTGATCGCAAAAACCGTTTTTTATGATTCGACGGGAAAGGTGATCTGGGAAAAGCCGGAGCATTCCGACTGGGAGATGCGGGATTACAACTGCTTCTCAGGAGACGCATTCAATGACGCCCTGACCGACATATCGACTCAGGCGACATTCGGGGTCATCGGGGAAACCTTCAAAAGTATCGGCAGGTCACGGGCCATGCATGATTTTCTCGTTGCGAAAAATACAAAGGTTCCCCCGGTTGTTGTTTCATCGCCCCTGGCTGTCGATGATGCGAATCTGCCTCCGTACCGTGACGACGGGTACGCGATAGTGATCGGCATCGACTACGGCGGGAGGGCGGATATCCCGAGCCTGAAATACGCGTCGGCGGACGCGAAGAAAGTATATGACGTTCTTACGGACCGGCGGTACGGCGGCATACGGCCGGAGAACGCCGTGCTGCTGCTGAATAATGATGCCACGAGAAGCGGGATCATATCGGCGCTGAGGAAGCGGCGCACCTGGGACGGCTATGTTTATGTTTATTACTCCGGCCACGGGGCCCCCGTGGCGGAGGGGACGAGGATGAAGGATGCCGTTCTCGTTCCCAGCGATTCAGTGACGGCCGATCCCGATTCACTGTCGGAGACGGCGATCAGGCTTTCCTATCTGCAGGAGCTGATAGACGAATCGAAGGCGAAAGGAGTGATGGTTGCCCTTGACGCCTGTTTTACCGGCGGCGGCAAATCGATTGTGGCGAAGGGGGGCAAGCCGATCGTGGGGATGCTCATGACCTCCGAGTTGATCAAGGCAGCGGGGAGCGGCAAGGTGATCATCACATCGTCGGCGGGGAACCAGCAGTCATGGGAAGACGACAGCGAGTTGAAGTCGGGCATATTCAGCCACTATTTTATCGACGGCATCAAAGGCGAGGCTGGGGATGATGCCTGGGTGAATGTTGATGAGCTTGCCCGGTACATCAGTGATAATGTTCCGAAAGCGGCCCATCGTCTGAAGGGTCAGGAGCAGGTGCCGCAGGTTATAGGAAGGGGCGACTTCACGGTGAGCCGCAACTGGGAGAAGGCGAGGATACTGGACACGGAACTGGCGAAGACGAAGCTTCGTTCAGCCTTTGAGGGAGGGTATATCACTGCCGGGCAGCTCAGCCGGGCGCCGGATGCCGTCAATGGGAAGGAGCGTTCGAAACTGCTGGATGCCTTCCTGGGTGACCGAATCGGCGCGAAAACGTTCGGGGAGCTTTACTGAATGTGAGGACACATGAGACGATTGATACTGATATTCCTCCTGCTTATGCCCCTTTCCGTTTGGGCATCTGAACAGCCGATATGGCTCGAGGCGGAGGGCACGGCGTACATGAGCGGTGTTGACACCTTCGACGAGGTAGTGAAGCGGGCGAAGAATGACGCCTTGCGGAATGCCGCCGAACGGGCAACCGGCGTTTTCATAAAATCCCACACCTATGTTTCCAACAGCCAGTTGGGAGAGGATCTCATCTACGCGTCGGTGAAGAGCAGGGTCGTTCGGTATGAGGTGCTGACGGAAGGGTGGGATGCCGGAAGCAGAAATCTCTACAGAGTAAAGGTCAAGGCACTGGTGGAACCTTACTTCGCCGAAAGAAAAACGGGATTGACCGCAGAAGTAAGCCTTTCACGATATGAGCTCAAAGAGAACGATGAGATACGGATTTTTTACAGGACCAGTGAAGACGCCTATGTCTATATCTTTTCCGTGGCGGTGGACGGTTCGGTGACGCTGCTGCTGCCCAACTCGGAGATCAGGGAGAATTTTGCCGCGGGAGGAACGGTGTATGAGTTTCCGCCCAGGGACAGCAGGCTGGTGATGCAGGCGAAGTTTCTGCCGAATTGTAAGGAGCCCTCGGCGGAGGAGCGGATAAAGATCATCGCCACGCGGAAAAACGAAGAACTCCTGGCGCTGGGATTCCGCGAGGGGATGTTCGAGGTGTATGATGCCGGTTCCACCAGCATGGTCAGCGATCTGGTGCGGAAACTGAACAGGATAGATCCGGAAAACTGGGCGGAGGCTTCCGCCGCTTATATAATCGTCAGATAGACGGGCCGATTCCCGATTCACCATCTCCTGTCTGCCATTTTCAGTTTCAGTTCGACTAATCCCGGGCGACTGTAACCGATGCACCGGTGAAGCACACAAAGGAGGATGCATGAAGAGCTACCGGAAGGAATTATGGTTCACCGTTCCCACGCGGAGGGCGTTTATCAATATAACACAGCAGGTCAATGATTGTTTGCGGGAAAGCGGCATATCAGAAGGCCTCGTTCTCGTTAACGCGATGCACATCACCGCGTCCGTTTTTATCAACGACGACGAATCGGGGCTCCATCGGGACTATGAGCAGTGGCTTGAAGAACTGGCGCCCCATGAACCGATTTCCCGATATCTCCATAACAGAACAGGCGAAGATAACGGGGATGCTCATCTGAAAAGGCAGGTTATGGGAAGAGAGGTCGTCGTAGCGGCTACGGAGGGACGGCTCGATTTCGGTCCGTGGGAGCAGATTTTCTATGGTGAATTCGACGGAAGGAGAAAAAAAAGGGTTCTCGTCAAGATTATCGGCGAATAGAACCGGCGGGCGGCATGAAAGCAGGGGCCGATTGGCACTATATGGTGGTCGTGATCCCGTGCGCTGCGGTAAAGGGTAGTGCCCGTTTCGGCAATGGTATCCTTCTAAGGTTCTTGTCTTAATAATCATTGACAAAGCACACCAAAAGTGGTTTTTTTAGATACGCTTTTCGTGGGGGGATTCACAGTATCCAATTCCAAATGGGCATTTTCCATGTGTTGTGATCTTTATTCACGCTACGTGATGGCATGGGCGGCAAAACTCCGGGGAAATTCCTATGAATGATGAGGTAAAGCCATCGGTCAGGACGGAGAAGATCGGGGAACGTCTTAATATAAGTCGTGAGACGGTCGAAAAGCTCCTGGATCGGCAGCGTCACTTGAAGGAAAAGGGCATTCGGAAATTCCTTGGTGAACTCCTGGTTGAATCGGGTTTCGTTACTAAGGAGGACCTCGCACGGGCCTTGGACGACCAGAAGATCGACCGGATCAAGAGTGCTCCCTTTCTGTCCGGATTGAGCGACGGCGAATCCCGGATACTGGCCCCCCTTATTCACGACCTTTCCATTTCCTCGGGAGAAGAATTCATACACCAGGACTCTATCGGTGATTCAGCCTATCTTATCCTCGAAGGAAAAGTAACGATCTACCGGCGCGATGAATCGGGAGAGGAATTTCACCTCGACACGATCGGACCGGGTGAATTCATCGGTGAAATGGGCTATTTCTCCGACGGCATGCGGTCCGCTTCGGCGAAAGCGACTGAAGACACGGTGTTGCTCAGGATTCCCTATGGAAGGCTCCGTGAAGCGATCGACACGATCCCCGCCCTGGCGCCCAATTTCTTAAAAATCGTAACGGACAGGCCGAGAAGGTCAAACATCCGTTGGCA
>JAFGWZ010000244.1 GCA_016936905.1 Deltaproteobacteria bacterium
ATGGCCGTATCACTTGACTCTCGGCGCCATGATGCCGATTTCTCCTTTGCAGCCCGGTTTGCACGGGATATGGCAGGATTCGTTGCCGAAAACAGGGATTCACTTGCCGGTATTCCCCTGAACATCAACATACCGGCCTGTCCCGAGTCTGAAATCAGGGGCGTTGTCGTGACAAAACAGGGCCGCGGGCAGTTGCTGGAAACCTTCGAAAAACGTGAAGATCCGAGGGGGAATGTTTATTACTGGCTTGCCGGCGAAACGTTTATTCCCGATCGAAGTGAATCGTCTGATTCCGATACGCGCGCACTGAGAAACCGCATGGTCACCATCACGCCGATCCACTATGATCTGACCCGCTATGACGTGCTGGCCGCTTTGAAAGGGTCGGTGGAGAAACGCTTTACCGGATCATGAGCACCGGTACCGTGGTATTCCTGATAACATACGACGTTGTGCTTCCCAGGATCAATTCCCTGAGCCTGCTTCGCCCGTAAGCGCCCATCACGAGAAGATCAACGGGCGCTTCCACTGTGTATTTCAGGATCTCCTCTTCATCGTTACCATGCCTGAATGTGATTGCTCCGTCCGTTTCATGTGACGAGAGGATTTCGTCGATCCGGGCCTTCACTCCGGTGGCGTGCAGGTCGTCTTTTACCACCGATACAATGGAGAGCGGCCGGTTCAATTTCCGGGACAATTCGACGGCGTAGTGAAGCGCTCTGTCCGATGTGGCGCTGCAGTCGTATGCGACGCCAATGCGGCTTATCTCGCGGAATCGGTCCGGGGTGATCATCACCGGTTTACCGGCCTTGCGAACCACCGCCTCGGATGTTGAACCGAGCAGGCCGCGTCCCGTCAACGGGGAATGCTCCCCCCGCTGGGCGAGGATGATCCAGTCGGCTTCTTTCCCGATCTCGATGATCGTTTCATCGATGAGGCCGGTGACTTTCCGAAGATCGGGGCGGATTCCTTCCTTTTCGCATTGTTTCCGGAATGCTTCGAGAATGAGATTTCCCCGTTCTTCCAGACCCGATTCGATAAAGGGGGTGAATTCCTGGTATGGCGACAGATCGGACAGCCCCGTCATGGAGTGGAAGAGCGGCCCCCTGGTGATTTTAATATCTATCACATAGAGCCCGATGACGCTCGCCGTGAGCATCTTCGCGAGATAGATGCCATAGGCACATGCCGCCCGGCTGTAATCGGATCCATCAGTGGAAATGAGGATGCGGGAAATCATGATCTGATCTCCGTCTGTTTTTGAAAGGCTCCGTCTACGGCGTGTTCCGGGCAATTCCGTTCGCCTTAGTCTTGAGCCTGTATAAAGGCACAGGGTCAAGGGCGCAGGGCTAAAGGGAAAAAAGAGTGCATTCGGACAACAGATATCAGCCCCTGGGAAAACAGGTTAATAAAGCCAACGAACGAAGTCTGAGTTCCGGAAATGCCTCGGTTTTTACCTCGGGCCTTTAGCCCTTTGCCTTTAGCCTTTTTATGATTCCCGGTCACAGGAATCCGTGCAACGGGCTGTGTAGTCAACTCTGTTCTTCCCCTTCGCCCTTCGCCTTGTGCTCTGGGCCTTCTTTGAAAGAGTCGAGCGGGGGATGTCATTCCACGTTTTTTGCCTTCGATTCTTCAACTCCCATTGGAATCAGGCACATAAAGCGAAAGATATCGCCGCCGGTGTTCGTAAGGCAGTGTTTTTCATCGGCAGGTACGAAGATCGTGTCTCCTTCGCCAAGGGAAACCTGTTCGCCCTCGTCGTTTGTCGCCGAGCCGCTTCCCTTCAGGACGAATATCTCGTGTTCCCATGGGTGAACGTGGAACGGGCTCGACTTTCCCGGGTCGAGATCGAATATTCTCATGATGAACGTCGGTGCCCCTTCGTTTTCGCCGATGACGACCCTCTTTTTGACCCCTTCCATCAGTTCAACCGCTTCGATGTCTTCATAATGACGTACAAGCATTTTCATGACTCCTTCGTTGACGACTTTGTAAAAAGACCGATCTCTGCGTTACGCTGCATCTCTCCCCCGCTTTCGCGAGGACAATCTCTGCGGCGTACAGTAAGTACTCCTCATTCCTCGAGATTTATCTCGGCCTTTTTACAAAGCCGTCTGAATTTGGACTTTTTCGAGGACCATCTTGTTTGTATTGAATAAAAAATTATCTTATTTCAGGATGCAAGTCGAGAAAAAATCGGTGAGATGAGACACGATCCCGTGATCGTTGCCAAAGAGCTAAGCCTTTTTACATCCTTTTCTCGGATTTTTCCGCTGCTGAGCGCTCGCTGTCATTCACTGGCAAACAATAAGGAAACTTTCCCTCGGGATCTGGAGGGAAAGTTTCCTGTGACGGTACCGATGTGGATTATGCTTTGCCTTCCGGCTTCGGGTCAAAACGGCGCCGCGCGGGAAGTTTCTTGAACTTCAATGAAGCTGTTACGATGTTAATAATCTGATCATGGGTCAGGTAGTGCGTATTGATGACCATATCGTAATTGACGCTGTCATCGATATCAGTGTGGAAATACTTTCTTACGAATGCTTTTCGATCCGACTCTTCCTTGTAGATGTACTGTTTCGCTTTTTCCTGCGATATACTCTGTTCCTTTGATATATTCTGAATCCTCACATCAAAGGGGGCGACAAATCTCAGCCGCAGCGTTTCTTCGGGAGGAAGGACCATGTTTGCTCCCCTTCCCAGGATAACCGCATTGCCGTGTTCATGAATGGTGCCGATAACTTTCGTCAGGTGGTGTACGTACTCATCACCCCAGAACCAGCGGCTTGTCTTAAGAAACTGAATCCAGTTATCAAGGATACTCCGTTCCTTCTCATCGAGAGACTGAACGACTCTTTCGCTCATATTGGCGCTCTTGGAGACTTGGTGAATGATTTCCCGATCGAAAAGATCGATTTTCAATTCTTCCGCGATCTTCTTGGCCAGCACGTGACCTTCGCTGCCAGGCTCTCTCGAAATGGTGATAACCGGTCCCGTTGGTTCCTGCTTTTTCTTTCTTCGGTCAGTCGCCTGTTGCCACTTACGCGCCTGTTCTTCAATCATGCGTTCTATAGTCATTGTGCCTCCTCACTCTTTTATTTCGCTGTAGGTATCCATGAAAAGTATCCGTATAATCATGAATCATCGTATCATGTCTGGTAATACGTGGGCAACCTATTAGTATAATCTTCAAGGATTTGTCAATACTAAACTGGCTATTGTTCATTTTCCTTCTCCCTGGATATGATCGAGGAGGGATTGGTCAGAACTTTTCCTGCAAAGAACCTGTCACGGATGATGAACCACGCAGTCAGAAGACGGACGGCGATGACCGCCACCAGCAAACGGGGCACCCACAGCCACAAAGGGCTGAGGCCAAGAGGAAGAAAGAGCGATGGGTCCTCGATCATGGAATGATTGATGCCGATGGACAGATGTAGTTCTTCCAGTTCGTTCCGGGTCAACTCTTCATGCCGTGTTTCCTCCACGATGACAGCTCCTCCGTAGGTCAGCCCGAAGACCACCGCCGTCATCCACAGGATGCCGACCCGCTGGCTGAGTCCCATGGCTCTCAGCAGGGGGGACATCCATCTGATAATCACGGTGATCCACCCCCGCGATTTCATGATTTCCAGGAGTGTGAGGATGAACATGATGATAAAAAAGATTTTTATGACGAGACCGAGGGTTATGAATCCCCATTCCCGAAGCATGGCGACGAAAGATTCATGGCGAATGGGCGTTGCTACAAGAACCTGCTCAGCGTGTTGCGGTTTCTGAAGAAAATGGCCGACGATCAGTACCGTCAGGATGGCGATAACCAGCCGAAAGGCGGTTGCTTTTATCGGATGTAGGCCCGATTTCCCCTGGATCGCCCCTTCCTGTATGAGATTATGGGCGATAAGGAGAAAGATGGCAATGAGGGTCATTTCATCGATGGTGAGGGGGAGGACCGCCATGGCCGCCACACCCCCGTATATACCGGCGAACGCACCGATTATCAGAGGGAGGGCCGCCGCGGCAGGGAGATTCAGGATATTCATCGCCGGCTCAATGACGCCATGGGCTTTTTCCAGCAACCCGCTCCATTGGAGGATGGATGTAAAGAGCGAGATGGGGACGATGATCTTCAGCATCCAGATATACCCGTCCCAGCCCTTGGTCAGCCCGGTGATTACCGTACGTCGTAATTCATTGTGTTTCGATGAGTTGTGCATGGACGGTTCTATATCAGATTCTCAGGAGAGAGGGCAAACGGAAACGATTCGTTGCATGAAGGAAGATCCATATTCACCATGCCCGTTCATGCGGAACCGGGCAGCGGGCGTGTGTGTAATTGATGACTGCTTGGTTGCCCGGCCTCATGATTCCCGGTCCATGGAACAAAGGTGCAAGGCAAAGGGCGCAGGGCGATTACAGGCTCAGGGCGAAGGGCCAAAGGCTAAAGGTAAAAAAACGCAGTTGACCTCCTTTTGCCCTTAGCCCTTTACCCTTTGCCTGAAATCGCCTCGAGCCTTTGACCTCCTACGGATATATCCCCGTTGCCTTTACAATCATGAAGATGCCCAGCATGGCGAGGACGGAATAAATGATCCGCTTATATCCCTCTTCTTCCACCTTTCCGTAGAAAAACGATCCCGCGTACGTTCCGGCAACGAGAAGCGGCAGGGACACGAGGAAGAATCTGACGACCGTCCATGTGGTGACACCGCTGATTGCGTGAGAAACGACGACAAGGATGCCTGAAAAAAGAAAGAATCCCTGGAGCGTTGCCTTGATGGTGTTCTTGTTCCAGGACTGAAGGGATGTATAGACGATGACGGGCGGTCCCGTCGCGGTAATTGCCCCTCCCAGGCATCCTCCGATGAACCCGAAGACGGGGCCCCATCGCTCGCTGATTGTCCGATCCGGCGGCTTCAGAAAAAGGCTGTACAGAGAAAACAGGACCAGAACGACGCCCACGATGAACTGAATGACCCCCGTGTCCATTTTTTTGAGAAAGAGAACACCGGGGGGTATGCCGGCGGCGGCGCCGATGACGAGCGGAACGATCTTTTTCATTTCAATAAATGGCCACAGCTGGAAGATGAGAACGATGGTCAGGATTACTCCGTAGAGGGCGACGAGGGGTATTACCGTTTTGATATTGATGAACACAGCAAGGAGAGGCAGAGAAAGCAGAACAGAGCCGAAACCGGAAAGTCCCTGAATAAATCCTGCCATGAAGGCGATGAATGCTATGACCAGATATAATTCCATTCGGATTGAGTTATGGTGATATTTTGTTGTCGAATAACCGCTTTATTTGCGGAACCGCTCGTGTCATCCCACGGAGACAGGGAAACAGCAGTGCTTCATTTGAAAACGCACATCGAAAATAGTATATAGGACGTTCGCCTCGGCTTTTCGCCGTAATTGGCGAGCGCATCTTTTGCGGCTTGACCGCCCTCGATTTCATTTGCCGTGTTCAGGTGATTGATGCTTTACAATCAGGTGTGATAGTTACTGATTCTTATCTTCCGCGGGGGGCAGGAGTCCCTTGGCGCGAAGTTTGATTCTCTTCATACGGCGCCTTCTTCTTCGGTCTATTTCTTTTTTCCGTTCGTGTTTCTTGTGTTTTGCCATATACACTCCCGTTATCGTTTTTGTTATGTTTCATCGCTTCCTTCGAAAGCATTCGTGATGTATATACTGTATTCACGGGCGTTGTCAAAGCATTAATGACGACGTCGTAAAAAGGCCGATCTCTGCGTTACGCTGCATCTCTCGTCACTGCGGCGTACCGTATGCCTCATTCCTCGAGATTTATCCCGGCCTTTTTACAAAGCCGTCTGAATTTTGACTTTTTCCGAAACCATCATTAATGATGCGTCACATGGCGCCTGTAAAAGAGCGTGTTGAAAAAAAACGCAGGATGCCATAAAAGAAAAGGGATGTAAACGACAGGGAGTACACTGCTGCCGGTTGTTATTCCCGCCAAACGTTCATCGAGGGACAGAGGAGTGAGCCATGTATGATCTGATTATTGTCGGAGGGGGGCCGGCTGGATCGTCCGCAGGGAGAGAGGCGGGGAAAAGAGGATTGAAAGTATTGCTGCTCGAAAAGGAAGAGTTTCCCCGTCATAAACCCTGTGGGGGCGCCCTGTCGGAACCTGCCCTGTCATATCTCGATTTCGAACTGCCTGCCTCGATCCGGGAACGGGAGATCTTCGGTGTGAGGCTGTGCCACGGGAATTCAGTGATCGAGAGATGCAAGGAGAAGCGGATTGCCACGATGGTGTCAAGGGGCGCCTTTGATCATTATCTGCTTGAGAAGGGGAGAGAAACGGGAATAGACATCGCCATCGGAGAGAGGGTGCTGCAAATCCAGGAGAAGAATGATTGTATAGAAGTTCATACCGATGGAGGCTGTTACCACGCAAGATACGGCATCATCGCGGAAGGATCTCAGGGACGGTTGAAGGAATCTGTCCGCAGGCGAGACAGGAAACATGAATACG
>JAFGWZ010000245.1 GCA_016936905.1 Deltaproteobacteria bacterium
CTATGGTTGCCATGGTGTGTGCCCGTCCCGAAAGGGTAATTTCCCTGCAATACTCATCGATATAATTCATATGGATGATCATGCTCCCTTCCGGAAGCACATCAAGAATTTTTTCCGCCCATTCTATGACAATGACACCGTCTCCGTAGAAATACTCCTCATATCCCATATCGTCCAGATCGCGGGACCCGGTCAAACGATACACATCGAGGTGATAGAGAGGTATCCGGCCCGGATACTCGTTAATCAAGGTGAATGTGGGGCTTGTCACGTAATACGAAGGAGAAACGTCAAGGCCCCGGGCGATTCCCTGGGTCAGGCAGGTCTTTCCTGCCCCCAGATCCCCTATGAGGGCGACCACGGCCCCCTTTGCGAGTCTTCTGCCGATAATTGTTCCTATCTCGATGGTATCGTCGGCTCGGCACGACACCACCGTGTATTTCATTGTCTTTTCATGAGGCATAATGGAGTCGTATCTATCAGTGAAAAGAGAAATAATTCAAGAAAAAAATTGATTTTCACCGTTTTTGTTTTTCTTCAAGAATAACAACCGCCGTGGCGTATGTGTCGGTATGGGAGAGACTGACGTAAGTCTTTGTTATTCCATGTTGGAACAGACGATCCGCAAATTCCTCCTGAAATCTCAGCACAGGAGAGCCATCCCTCTTGTTATCAACCGATATATGCCTCAGAGAAATACCCTTTCTCAACTCAACTCCGATACATTTCAGGAAGGCCTCTTTGGCGGCAAAACGTGCCGCAAAGTGCATGGACGCCCGTGCCATACCTGCACAGTAATCTATCTCTTCCCGCGAATAGACCCGGCGGAGAAATGTCTCACCCCACCGACCAATAATGTCGTCGATCCGTTTCACGTCGACGATGTCGATACCGATACCGTGAATCATTTGCCCCCTCGCACGATTGCATCGGTCATGACGGCGACCCTCTTCATGGACTTTACATCATGAACCCGGACAATCTGCGCTCCGTTCATTATCGACGCCGCAACCGTTGCCGCCGTTCCGTCCACCCTCTCCCGGGGCTCTCCCCCGGTTACCGCCCCGATAAACCTCTTCCGCGATGTACCGACAAGAATCGGCCTCCCCAGGGTTTTCAGTTCGCTCAGGCGCCTGAGCAGCTCACAATTATGCTCCATGGTTTTTCCAAAACCGAAGCCGGGATCAACAATAATGTTTTCTTCCCTGATGCCGGCGGTTCTGGCGGCGTCTATCCGGTCCCGGAGAAACTCGATAATATCGCCCATGAGCGAACGATAGGTTATCTCACCCTCCTGCATCGTCTTGGGGGTTCCCCTCATGTGCATGAGGACAACGGGTACCCCGCTCTCAGCTATCACCGAGGACATCTCCGGATCTGACCGCAGTGCGCTGATGTCATTGACAATTTCCGCTCCTTCATCGATAGCCCGGGCTGCAACTGCGGCCTTTGTTGTATCGATGGACAGGGGAATCTCCACCCACCGCTTCACTTCCCGTATCACCGGAATTACCCGGTTCAGTTCTTCTTCAATCGAAACGTTGTCTGACCCCGGCCTGGTAGACTCCCCTCCGATATCGAGGATATCGGCTCCTTCCTCCTCAAGCCGCCGTGCATGGGCAACGGCATCCTCTATGGTCGTGAATTTTCCTCCATCGGAAAATGAATCGGGGGTCACGTTAAGGATGCCCATAACCGCAGTTCTTTCTCCCAGATGAATTGTTCGTTGAGGTGTCTCCACGGCAAAATTCCGGCGCTCCATGTTTCGAATCACCTCTTTCAGTTCCTCAGAAAGCCTTTTGAGGCCGAAGGGCTGTACGTAGATCTTTTCGGCAAAACGTTTCATCTGCTTGTCCGTGCCGATAATGACCGCGTCGGTTGTTTCTATACTGCAGTCGACCGATCCACGGCAAACGGCAACATCACCGCCGATCGACAGCATTTCTTGTTTCATTATATTCGCAACCTTACATTTTACTCCCTTAACAATTACATTAATGGTATGCATCTTCGGAACCATCGCTTCTATGCCGTAGGGATCGACACCTATCTCCTTCAACACCTCGACGGCTTCCTCATGCGATCCTATGGTAAGAGGCCTCATGACGTTCATCTACAACACACCCTTTTTGTATTTTACTGGAATGCTTTCCAGCACTGTCCCGGGCATCCGTTTCCCATCTCCCGTGGGGACTTCCCGGCATACCGGAACATCGTTGCTCTCCAGGTCAGGAATCGTTTTGACATCGTGCAAAGAACGGCACAAACCTTGCCGGTTATTATGGTTTTAAAGAATCCTGCGTGTGCTGCGGTACCGAAGCGGACGTGTAAACTCAAGGGGCGGTTGGTCGCCTGACAGCCCCGTTTCCGGCACCGTTCATGTTCGAAGATCACAGCGTCCGGAATTGTGCCGGGGTTATTATTTTTTACATAGCCGTTTCCGGTGAGACAGCGTCTTCAGACGGGGCCTGTATTTCTCCGACTCCCATGATGTTGTCCACTTCTTCCGCATTCAGGACTTCTTTCGACAGGAGTTCCTGCGCCAGCTTATGAAGGACTTCGATCTTCTCCGAAAGAAGAGTTTTTGAACGTTCGTAACCGTCACGAACGATTTTTGATACTTCGACATCAATCTTTTTTGCAGTATCTTCGCTGTAATCCTTGTGAGTGGCAAATTCTCTCCCAAGAAAAATCTGTTCATCTTTCTTACCATAGGTGAGTGGCCCCATGGTGTCGCTCATCCCCCACTCACAGACCATCTTCCTGGCCAGTTCCGTGGCACGCTCGATATCGTTTCCCGCCCCTGTGGTAAAATCGTGCAACACGAGCTCTTCGGCCGCTCTTCCGCCGAGAAGAATGGCGATGTTGTTGAGGAGATATTGCTTGGGGTAGGTATGCTTTTCATCGGTCGGCAACTGCATGGTAAGCCCGAGCGCCCTTCCTCTCGGAATGATCGTCACCTTGTGGAGAGGGTCGGTACCCGGTATCAGCTTGGCGATGAGGGCATGGCCCGCTTCGTGATAGGCAGTAATCCGCTTCTCCTCCTCGCTGATGACCATGCTCGTCCGCTCCGTTCCCATGAGGACCTTGTCCTTGGCGTACTCGAAATCGGCCATCTCGACGGATTTTTTGTCGAACCGCGCGGCATGAAGCGCCGCTTCATTCACCAGATTCTCTATATCGGCGCCGGAAAAGCCCGGTGTGCCCCTGGCGAGCACCGACATATCGACGTCATTATCCACCGGCACTTTACCGACATGGACGTGGAAGATCTTTTCCCTCCCCTTGATATCGGGCAGGGGAACAACGACCTGGCGGTCGAATCTCCCCGGACGAAGCAAGGCAGGATCGAGAACATCGGGACGGTTCGTCGCCGACATGATGATCACACCTTCGTTCGATTCAAAACCGTCCATTTCTACGAGAAGCTGATTCAGTGTCTGCTCCCGCTCGTCGTGACCTCCGCCCAGGCCGGCGCCACGGTGCCTTCCGACGGCATCGAGCTCGTCGATAAAAATGATGCACGGTGCGTGTTTCTTGCCTTGATTGAACAGATCTCTTACCCGTGAAGCACCGACGCCCACAAACATTTCGACGAAGTCCGATCCGCTGATACTCATGAACGGAACATCGGCTTCACCCGCTATTGCCCGCGCCAGGAGGGTTTTCCCCGTCCCGGGAGGGCCGACAAGGAGAACACCCTTGGGAATGCGCCCTCCCAGCCTGGTGAATTTCTTCGGGTCCTTGAGAAAATCGACGACCTCCTCGAGTTCCTGTTTTGCCTCGTCGATGCCTGCCACGTCGTCGAATGTCACCTTCGACTGTTTATCCGTCATGAGGCGGGCCCGGCTTTTCCCGAACGACATCGCCTTTCCGCCGCCTGACTGCATCTGCCTCATAAAGAAGACCCATACGCCGATGAGCAATATGATAGGAAACCACGATATGAGGATTGTCATGTACCACGATGATCCCTCGGCGGGTACCGCAGCGATCCTCACGCCTTTGTCCTTCAGCAGGGCAACGATATTCGAATCCTTCGGGGCGTACGTCTTAAAGACCCTTCCGTCAATGAGTTTTCCCTCTATATTATCCCCTTTAATGGTCACTTCCAAGACCTGTCCTTTTTCAATATAGTTGACCAGGTCACTGAAAATTATCTCCTGACCGCTCTTCTGGGGCTGGCTAAACATATGAAAGAGAAAAATAATCACCAGACTGATAACAAGCCACAGGGCTATGTTTTTGTGAACTGCATTCACCCGTTATGCTCCTTTACTCTCGTTCTCTGAAATGCCCGGCAGCGATTAACTATCAGACATTTCGATTCATTTTAATTACCCGGATTGCTGTATAACAATCGGAGTTGATTATCAAATCATTTCTATCTTTGCAATTGCTTCCGTCGTATCGGTCACTTTCACCCGGTCATGGAGCCGGACCCCCGGTATCCATACAACCGACAGGGCATCGACGAGCAGCGGCAGGGAATGCCTGTCACGGCTGGGTATCTTCTCATCGATAAAGATCGATTTCACTTTCTTCGTCCCTGTCATTCCCAGGGGCGTGATGGTATCACCGGTCCTGAAATTTCGCACTGTGAGGGGAGGCGCTACCGCTCCCATATCTATAAAGGCCGTGGCATCGTCATGGAAATCGACCCGTCCTCGTTCCACATACTCGAATTTCATCCCCCGTCCGATCTCTTTTATGT
Organism: Deltaproteobacteria bacterium; assembly: GCA_016936905.1. Classification (GTDB taxonomy): domain Bacteria; phylum Desulfobacterota; class Syntrophia; order Syntrophales; family UBA6807; genus DSDU01. The sequence continues at coordinate 4,715 of JAFGWZ010000245.1, forward strand.
CGATCACTCCGGGAATGGTTACCTTATAATCATAATCATTCCCGTCCCGTTTGTCATCCCGAAGGCCCCGTTTTTTTTTATCAACCGGTGATTTATTCGGTCGAGGGACATCAATCTCACCTCTGCGGATGGTGACACAATCGTATTCACGATACACGGCCATTCCGCCGGGGAGATCGAGGCGGGCCTGGGGCCTGGTCCCGTGAATGAGATCAACAACGGCCTCGACATGCGCATACCCTATTTCCTTCGGTACCTGTAATCCGCCCCTCAGAAGCTTTTTCACCACCCTGTATTGCAACGCGGGATGAAGGGTTTTAAATTTCGGGACACCAATCGCCATCCCGCCACTTGATGGGTCGATGCGCCACTGCCTGAAACATGCTTCGACGGCGTGCTCCATAAAATCATTTTCCATTCTCAGGATTCCCGACAATCGACTGAGCGTTTCAATGATTCTGGGATTAAAGTCCCTTTCAAGCTCCCGCAGGAGGGTGTGCCTCACCCTGTTTCGCAGGAAAACGGTTTCCTTATTTGATGCATCTTCGACGTATGACAATCCTTTCGATTGTAGAAACCGGTCGATCTCTTCCCGTGATGTTTCTATGAGAGGCCGGATATATATCCCATCCCGCACGGGAAGCATCCCCTTGAGCCCATCAAGCCCGCTCCCCCGGAGAAATCTCATTATGACCGTCTCGGCCTGGTCGTTTTTGTTATGACCGAGGGCAATTTTGTCGATTTTATGAAGAACCGTCTCTTCTCGAAAAAACCGATACCTCTCTCGTCTGCATATATCTTCCAGCGATCCCCTCTCTCGGTCCCACAGCTCAGGAACGGAAACCTTCCTGCTTATAACGGGAATGGTAAGCTTCCGTCCCTGTTCATGAACAAACGCCTCTTCCCGGTCCGCCTCGGGCATTCGCAATCCGTGGTTCAAATGCATGATCACCGGCTTGATGGCATACTCCTCGGCAACAGACAAGAGCCCATGAAGAAGAGCAGTCGAATCCGGCCCTCCCGACAGGGCAACACCAACCGTGTCCCCGTGAGACAACATATTGTACCTGGCTATGGTTTTACGAAAAAGATCCAGCATGCCGCCATTCGTCCATTCGTCATGGATGGAAATACCATCTGCGCGGAGATTGTTACCACATCTAATAAAACAGGTCGATAAGCTCCCGTATATCCTCACAGGCGTAGTCCGGCTGCAACGAGAGAAGCCGATCCCTTAAGCCGAGGCCGTTCAACAGGGCACAGCTTATCGCTCCCGCGTTTTTTGCCAGAAGCACATCGTTATGACCATCCCCAATCACAACGGTCCGCCGTTCCACTGAATGGTACTCTTCAATAACTGACCTGATGAGACGAGGGTCAGGTTTTTTATATTCCCGGCTGTCTATTCCGATGATCTCATCGAAGTGGTCCGCGATATTCAGCCCTCGTACTATCCTTAATGTATAACTGTAGAGCTTGTTCGTAATAATAAGTTTATTCTTATTATTATAGTGTTCCAGCACTTCGCTGACGCCGGGATAACAATCGGTCGTGTCAAGCAGATGCTCACCATAATAGTCCATGAATAGAGACATGGCCTCATCGAATAGATCGGGGAACCGGTCCCCCAGGGAACGCTCTATCAATTTTTTAACACCATCACCGACATAGCCCATAATACGTTCATGGGGTAAGGGAAACAATCCAAGTTCCTTCATCGCGTGGTTCACCGAAGCGGCAAGATCGTACCCTGTATGAACAAGGGTACCGTCAAGGTCAAAAATCATTATGTCAATCTCTTCCATACCGTCAGACAAAAACTCCCTAAAATGTTTAATCCCTGTGCGTTACCAACTATATAAGACTCCCTATGCATTGACAAGAATAAATGTGAAAACCCGGAGTCACGCACGACACCCGAACAACAACGCAATTATCGCAAACAATGGACACAAGGCGACGGGCGCAGGGCAAGTTCAGGCTTAAGGCGAAGGGCTACAAGGCAAAAGGCCAAAGGCTAAAGGGGGAAACGGTATTGAGTTGACACGTCCTTAACCTTTTGCCATTAACCCTTCGCCCTTCGCCTTCTTTACTGACAGGCAAACGGGCGTTTTTTAGGCAGCCTCCATAAATGTGGTTGACATCGCTGTTTCCCCTGTGGTAGGTTCCTCGCACCGCTTGGATCCGAATTACATGGACTGAGACGGAGTGGTCATTGCCTACAAAAGGGATTCGTGCCCTTCAAGGCCTTTCCGTTTTAACGCGGGAGGGCCTTTTTTTGCACCGGCGAACCATCGCTATCACGTACCCTCTTTCAGTCCTTAATTGTCCCATGCCGGAACGCCACCGGGAAGGACACAGACGATGAACAGAAACGGGCACACGGACAGAGACTACAGAAAGATCGCCATCGTCGGAACAGGAAAAGTCGGGACAGCGATGGGATACCTGCTAAAATCGGCAGGATACGACATTGTTGCCGTCGCGGCAACTTCCGATACGTCGGTCGCATCGGCAATCACATATACCGGCGGCAAGGGGTACACCGATCCGTCGAAGGCTGCAGCCGAAGGAGAGTGCATTTTCATCACGACGACCGACGATGTCGTCAAGCCGGTCTGCGATACCATAACCCGTGACGGAGCGATAGGGCCGGGTAAGATCGTCGTTCACATGAGCGGAGCCGGCGGCCTGGACCTCCTCGAATCGGCCCGTACGTCGGGGGCTTTCGTCGCATCCATTCACCCCATTCAGACCTTTGCCACCATCGACAGCGCCATCGAGGTCATCCCGGGAACTTCCTTCGGAATTACCGCCCAGGAAGAAATCAGAGACTGGTGTTTTCAGATCGTCAAGGATCTCGGGGGAATTCCTTTTCTCATCGCGGAAGAAGACAAACCGCTGTATCACGCCGCGGCCTGTATCGCCTCAAATTACCTCTGCACACTTATGAATATTGTCGTGGACATTTATCAGTCTATCGGCCTTTCACGGGAAGAGTCGATTCAGGCATTCTGGCCGCTCGTCCTCGGAACGATCAAAAACATTCCCATTCACGGAACCGCCAAGGCTCTCACCGGCCCAATAGCCAGAGGAGACACAAGGACGGTTGAAAAACACGCCGCCGCTTTCCGGCAGGAAATGCCCGATCTTCTCGGCTTCTATACCATGATGGGGTTATTTACCGCTGATCTTGCGGTAATGAAGGGAACAATTTCACTGGAAAGGGCAAAGGATATTAAACAATTGTTGATAGGAGGAGATGATAATGAGTAAAGAAGGCAAAATGAATCAGGTAACAAAAACAACGATCCTGAACATGAAGAAGAAAGGTGAAAAGATCACCATGCTCACGGCATATGATTATTCAACCGCCGCCGCCATGGACGAGGCAGGTGTTGATATGATCCTGGTGGGCGACTCACTGGGAATGGTCGTCCTTGGCTATGACAGTACCCTTCCCGTTACGATGGAAGATATGATTCACCATACCAAGGCGGTCTCCCGCGGGACAAAACGGGCCATGGTCATCGGCGATATGCCCTTCATGTCATACCAGGCGTCGGTGGAAGACGCGGTGCGTAACGCCGGCCGCCTTATGCAGGAAGCGGGTGCTCACGGAATCAAGCTGGAGCGGGGAAGAGAAGTGGCCGACGCCGTGGCCAAGATTGTTTCGGCGGGTATCCCGGTTGTTGCTCATATGGGGCTGACGCCTCAATCGGTGCACCAACTCGGCGGATACAAGGTGCAGGGCAAGGATAACGCTACGGCCATCCGAATGAAAGAAGACGCGAAAATCCTCCAGGATGCCGGGGCATTTTCCCTCGTTCTCGAATGCGTTCCCTCTTCGCTCGCGGCCGAAATTACCGCATCGGTAAGCATGGCGACGATAGGCATCGGCGGCGGCGGCGACTGTGACGGGCAGGTCCTTGTCGTCAACGACATGCTTGGAATGTTTGA